>NZ_JANGCA010000045.1:0-34622 GCF_024463855.1 Clostridium sp. DFI.1.208
CAATCCCCTTAATTATTATCTTAAGAGTTTGTGATTTCGATATAAATGTAGAGCCGTATACGAGACCCGTACGTACGGTTCAATGGGAGGGGCAATAAATCTTGAATTTATTCCTCTACCCCTATTATAAAAAATGCGGGAATGTGAAGAATTATGTGTAAGTAAAAATCGACAGGTTTAGATATGTAGATGACGAATCATGTCTAATCATCATCTATTTATGTATTATCAGTATGCCCAATTCATCATGGGTTATACTGATTTTTTATATGTTTTTATCTTTACTCTTTATCCTTCTACTGCTTCCATAATGGAAAGTTGATTCTGAATAAGATCCCAGTTTCTACATCTTTGTGTCCATTTATTGCTGAGGTTTTGGATTGCTAAATAAAACATCTTTCTCAAACTGTCATCGTTTGGAAAAACTGTCTTTGTTTTAGTGACCTTTCTGAACTGTCTGTTCAATCCTTCAATCGCATTTGTCGTGTAGATGATTTTGCGTATTTCGACAGGATAATCAAAGTATGTGCTTAATATATCCCAGTTTTCTTCCCAGCTACGTACAGCGGTTGGATATTGCTTACCCCATTTATCTTTGAAAATTGCTAACTGATTCAAAGCCTGTTCCTCGTTGTTTGCTTGGTAAACTGTTTTTAAATCCTTCATAAATTCCTTGATGTGTTTGTAGCTTACGAAGCGTGTGCTGTTGCGGATTTGATGGATAATACAGCGCTGTATGCGCGCCTTTGGATAGACCGCTCCTATGGCTTCTCTGAAGCCTGTAAGGCCATCTACACAGAACAGAGAAACTTCTTTAACTCCTCTGCTTTTTAGTTCATTCAGCACTCCCATCCAATATTTTGCACTTTCGCTTGCACCTCCCCATAAGCCTAGAACTTCCTTCATTCCTTCGTTATTAATGCCCAAGACAACATATGCAGCCTTTGTCACTACCTGATGATCTTCCCTGATCTTATAGTGAATCGCATCCATGAATATAAACGGATAGAAGGCTTCTAAGGGTCTGTTCTGCCATTCTGTTACTTCCGGTAAGATTCGCTCGCTGATTTTGCTTACCAGCCCTTCTGAAATTTCTACATCATACAGCCCTTTGATCTGATCTTTGATATCTCTTGTGGACATTCCGGTAGCGTATAAGGAAAGAATGCGTTCCTCAATGCCATCAGCGTTTCTCTGATATTTTCCAATAATCTGTGGCTCAAATTCACCATTCCGGTCACGTGGTACGTTTACGTCCACTTCACCTAATTGTGTTTTCATAGTGCGTTTTATAGTACCATTGCGATAGTTTTTCTTCCCATCGCAAGATGTTCTTTCTGCACGATCATAACCTAAATGCTGATCCATTTCAGCCTGCAATGTCTGTTCTAAAACATCCGCAAACATGCCTTTCATGCACTCCATGATATCCTGTGTTGATGTAAACTTTTGTTCATTGACAAGGTCCTTAACCTGCTTTGTCGAAATAAAAGATGTGTTCATAGTATTTTTCCTCCTGTAAGTATGTTTCGTATCTACATTCTTACCCGTTTTTTACTATTTACACATCTTTTGCTACATTCCCGCTGAGTCGCGCTGTTATATTTTTACAGCTATAATATTCATATGATTACAAGAAGGTTGCCTGGCTTTGCATATTGATTATTGCTCTTAAACTACTATTGCTGTCGTAATAGCGTACTTTATGAAACAGTGTCTTTATACGATACCATCCATTTAGCCTATAAGACCCCTAAAAATTGAACTCTTCTTCCCATGCAAAACTACCCGATGCCTCCAGGCTTTTCGGCCAATGCGCACACCACGCAGGTACTTCAGGAGCCTCAATACGATCAAGACTAGGCGTATAAGGCTTTATATCCAGAACAGGTGAGCCATCATTCGCATCAATATAAGCAATCTGTATTACACCCTTATCATAATCAATATAAAGTATCTCAACTGCAGTCAATGCAATCGGGTTCGGACGAATCGGGGATCTTGTTGCAAAGATTCCCATTTCCTCCGGAGCTTTTTTATATGGCTGTTTCGTCTTTAAAACAGTCCTGTACACATCCTCATCATAGCCATCAAACCACCAGATAATTTGCAGATGGCTGAAACCATCCAATGCCTGCAACGCTGGAATATAATTCTCATCTACCTGAATAAATGTACCTCCCTCTTTACCACTGTGAATAGAACCTACAGAATGAACTTCAAATTTTGTCATAATTTTTTTCCTCCATTTCGTCTGTACCAATACGATAATCCCTCACACCATGTGAGGGTCAAGAGGTAAATTCAATATTTTTTAAGCATGCGCAAAGGAATCTGCAATTCCGTGAGATAACTGCCGACATCTTCCTCATTCCACGGACCACGGTGTATCATCTGCCGATTTGCACCTTTCATTTCATATTGTCTGTTTGTCTCCAGCCATTTTGCAAAGGATTGATAGGCCGCAGATATATTTGAAAAATCTCCATATACCATAAGTGAGGCCATCAATAGCTCTTCTTCCACCTCACGACATTGGAATCCATCACAAACCCTGATTGCTTTTTTTACAGGCAGGCACAATTCCACATCCACATTCGCTTCTCTGTAATCCTCATCATGATAAATGGAAATGGTAGTTGGAGTACAATCAACTCTATGTTGCCTTGCAAAATCAGATAGCTTCTCCCAGAGCATTTCTTCCGCATAATAATCAGGAATAATTTCTCTTATTGATACCACAAGACAGCGTGGAATCGATTTTATCGTAACATTAGAATGCAGATCAGCAGTTCCCTGAAGAAGGTGATTGATTCTTCGTAATCGCTGCTCCTCTATCTTGATCGTAGCTGCAATCTCCTTTTCCTTATTCTTTAATGCCTCCATCATCCTATCGTCATTTCCTAAAACTAAACCTTCCATCTCAGCAACTGTAAAACCACAATCCCGTAAATATAAAATCCTGTTCAAAACAGGAATCTGCTCCACAGCATACATGCGATATCCTGTCCATGGATCACTCTGTGCCGGCTTCAGAAGTCCCACCTCATCATAATAACGCAGCATTCTGACAGAAACCTGCATTAGCTTGGAAAACTCACCAATTCGAAACATAAACCGCCTCCATTCTGCTTCTTATTATAAGGCAAGATTTTTATACTTCAATAGGAAACGCCATGCACATACCAAAGCACTGAATTTAACTTGAAAAACCAGTAGACTACTGTAAAAATCACTAAATAAACTACTATTATTTTCACAACTATTCTAGATATGACTCCTTAAAAATCTATAATATAAATAAAAACAATCATAGTATACAATTCGTCGCATTACTTAATCATATCTTTATGTCCTACATTGTTAATTGCCTATTCTTAAGTGAATCCTATCTGATTGATATGTACTTCTTTCAACAGCTTACGATAATCATTTTAATATTTCACTAGGCATGGTAAAATATGTATATCATTCATAAATCCAACACAAGAGGATTTTCTTACATCACAATATATATTATAAATCATACCATTAAAATGAAGGAGCATGAGCCATGGAATATTTAGATAAAGTAAAAGCACAGCTAAAGAAAATGTCATTAGAAGAAAAGGACGCATGGATATTAACGCAGGCAAAATTGATCTCCAATTACAAGCAAAATGATTTTTTACTGTCACTATCCGGGACAAAGAAAATTATCAATATGCCGACACTTGATGATATAGATATCTTATGTACGAGGATTGAAACAGGTGATATTTATCTTGAATATGTTACTCATTATCATGAATTTGACGAAGATGGCAGATATATGGATGATTGGGTAGTCTGGTATAATGATCCATTTTCAATACTGCCAATGATGCGGAGAATTTTTGCCGGGTGCCATCAGCTTGTAGTGCTGGAGGAATATCAAACGGTATACGATTTGTTAAGCAGGATTTTTGAATTAAAATTCTTTATCCAGGAGGGCGAAGATTCTGAGGATGCACCGGAAGAGGAATTTATTGAATTGTCAGATTCTAAAATAAAAGAAGAGTTATCTTATAATTTAGACAAAGCAGCTGCGGACTGGATAATCTCATTTATGTATTTAACAACTGAACTAAGCGATAAAGATCGTGCAGAAAAGCTTATCAAAATGTTAGAAACATCCATCTGCAAGAATCTAAAACCAAGAATTCTGAAGGATTTAGGCGGAACTGAGAAATTGTTTGTTTCTATGCAAACCGCTTCAGAAATTGCAATTGCTGACCTGGAAACAAAAAAGACCGAAATTCTGAAATCCGGAAATAGAGGTACAAAACTTTTTGAAATAAAAGAAAAATTAACTCGAAGTAACGAACTTCTGATAGATATCCGTATGCGATGCTTAGAAAGGAAAAAGATAAAACAAATGAAATCATTTTTAGAGGATAGCTGGAATGATGTGTGTGAGGTTGTCGAATGGTTGAAATTTGAAAAATATATCGATGATCAACCGGAAATTGATACTGTTTTGGAAATTTGTAAAGAACTCGTTCAATCTGATGAGATTCAGTTTGATGATAGGCAGTTAAGAAAAAAGGTACTTACCGATATTGTTGAACATGATTACTATGATTATCTTGGCGCTTCCGATATCATGGAAGAGCTTGCTGAAAAACTATGTACAAATGATGAAGAATACCTGGCATATGCGGATATACTGTATATCAATGAAAATAAAGAAAAAGCAGCGTTATTATATAATCAACATGGCAGAGAAGATAAGTATATTACTTATTTAGAAAATCATTTAGGAAGAGAACAAAAGAATTATAATGCTTTAATTACATACTACAATCAACATGATCAAAAGGATGATGCAATACGTGTTGCTCAGCTGGGATTAAAAAATTGTAAAGATGATTTAACAGATATCTTTATTTTTCTCCTTTTACATACAAGAGAAAATGATGCTACATGGTTTAAAAAATTATTTGCTAGCGCAAAACGGAGAAAGAATGTGGATATGATAAAAATTGATATAGCAATGCAAAGGTGAATGATGTAATAAAAACATGTATTTCTTGAAGATATAAAGGCATCCAGCAGTTAAATCCTGATTATGAACGCGCATTATGAGTTAGGAAAAATCAAAAGCTATTTTGATGTCCTGCAGGAAAAGGCACATCAAAATGTTCAGCTGTATGTCGTCTTGAATGATGAGCAAAGACAAAAGGAAATGCTTGTGCGGACGATAGAAGGAATGGGGGCAGCTATTTTGTACTCCAATCATTCAGCACATTTTGTTGTGATCGATAAAGAAATTATCTGGTACAGTGGTATGGATTTCCTTGGAAGGGCCAAAAAAGATGGTTTAAGTACAAGGCTGAAAGATCCGCATCTGGTAAATGAAATTATGAAAATTGCACAGGATGAACAACTGCAAAATATAGAGAATGATAAAAAGATAAGCTTATGGTGAATAAGAAAAGTGATGTAAAATATAAAAGTCAGATACTCCAATGCCATTTGGAAGAAAGGAAAAAAGCTATATGAAAAACATGCCATTCTGGAAGCTTTTGCTGTAAATGATACCAAAGCCTGTTTCCGCGTAAAAAGGAACGATTGACTAAACTGTGGTTTTACAGAAAACAGAGCATGCCGTTGCGATTGCTTGCAACTGTTCGTGTTTTGGAGAATGGTAGCACAAGGTAGCTGTATTACCGTATCTTAAAAAGCATCGCATCCAGTATTGAAAACCGAAAACAGACTGGTCACTATGGAGATTAGTCATTTGGATGATTTTAAGCTTGAGCAACAACTGTATGAACTGGATGAAAATGATGAGGATATATCGTATGAGGGATGACTGTATTTACGCTATCAGAAAATTCGACATGAAAGGCATATGGAAACAGCCACGGATGCCGATTTATTTATCAAAGAAAATCGTTGTATCACCTGATGTATAGATGGTGATTGTTAAGGATTTGAATGAGAATCCGGAATCTATAAAAGCGGTAATTTCAAACATGAAGGAACAGGATATGATGTTCATGCTAAGCGAAGCAATACGGGCTGTGAAGGAATCTGATTCCTCAGCATACGAAGCATTGATAATATGCTTTCAAGAGAAACTGTTGGAATTGGAACATGTATTTAGAAATACAGGTCCATAAGGCAGGATAGCAGGAAAGTCAAAACTGTAATTACGTTCTTATAAAAATCGGAGGTCCCCATATGGATGAGCATTTTATTTATATCGTACTGGAAATCGTATCGGAAATACCCAAAGGAAACGTTGCGACCTATAAACAGCTTGCAAAGCTGGCCGGCAGAGAGCGAAATGCCCGGCAGGTTGGCAAGATTCTTTCCGCATCCTCCCTGTATGGCGAATACCCGTGCCATCGCGTCGTTAACAGTGCCGGAAGGACTGCACCGGATTGGGATGAACAGAAGGATCTTCTCATAGACGAGGGCGTTACCTTCAAACCCAATGGAAACGTTGATCTCAAAGCCTGTCAGTGGAAGATATAAAGCAAGCACCTCTATCAAAAGACCCACCAACAAAATCCAAACAGAGGCACGCATAACCTGCCGACCGAACTTTCCCAACTGCTGAGTGACAAATTATTTTCAAAAAGCATACATCAACCGTGCAGTTTCTAATGAGAAACCATCATTTCCGGAATTCATGCTAACAAATTCAGAAAAAGTGTCTTATAATGTAACTGACAGGAGAATTCTCTCGCAAACATTACAAGCCAAGGAGCAATCGATTATGGAAAAAAATATACGTCTGGTTATATGTGATATTGACAGTACCCTCGTTACTTCTGAAAGAGAACTGACACCGAGAACGAGAGCTGTCATCCATCAGCTTCACACAAAAGGAATTTACTTCGGCATCGCATCGGGCCGGCCATTGGATGAACTGGCAAAAAAAGCAGCACTGTGGGGAATCTCATACCCCTTTGATATCCTGATCGGCATGAACGGCTCCGAGCTTTGGGATAACCTTCATCAAAAGGAATACAGCTACTTTAAAATGAAAAAGGAGTGGATCAAAGAAACAATGGAGCTGATGAAGCCCTTTGATTCCAACTGCTTTATCTATCGCGATGACTGCCTGCTCTGTGAACGCGATGATGCACAGATGCGCAAATCCGCCCTAACCAGTGACAAGCATATGGTTGTCGTGGACTCCCTCTCTGTCATGTATGAGCAGGAAAACGCTAAAATCATGTATCGTGTCAAAGAAGATATCGTGGATGAAATCGAACAGTATTTGAACGAACATCCCTCTCCTTACTATAAAGGTTTCAAAACACAGCCGACCCTCATTGAATTTGCAGATCAGCGGGTATCAAAAGCCTATGCACTGAAAAAATTCTGTGAATGCAACAGGATAACACCGGAAGAGGTCGTTGCCTTTGGCGATACGACCAATGACAATGACATGCTGGCATACAGCGGTCTGGGTGTCTGTATGATCAATGGTAGCGATGATACCAAAGCGATTGCAGATGATATCACGAAATACAGCAACGATGAAGACGGCTTTGCCAGATACATGGAAGAGCATTTTCTGAAATAACAGAAGCATACAGGTAAATATCTCTCGATGATCAGCCGAAACACAATAGACACATACAGGAACACATCTTCATTGCATTGTTGCAGCCTGCATGCAAATCCTGACAACCCCCAGCAGTGCCAGTCTTTTCATGTGAACAAGGAAACACAGCATGCAATCCCCAATACCAACAATAATATACCTGTAGGATTGCCTGGTTTATGACGATATATAAACACACGCATATCCCAAGAACCCGGTCTGCATACAACACGATAAAGCCCATAGAAAAAGTACCCGTAAGGGATTCACTTCCACCAGGAATAAATCCTATAGCCAGCCGGATACTTTTTTACTACACGAATTTTCTTCTTCCTCTTATTATTATCACACAGCATTCAATACCATACCAATCAACACTTCCTGATTACACCTATCGCTGTTCCTTTACTCCATGCTCTTCAAAGACTCCACCATATCAATATGATTCAGCACACGGTTTGTAATCAGATTCACAACAACAGCAAACCCAAAGGATAATAGCACCGTATACAGATAACTGATGGGGCGTATGGTCACCGCAAAATGGATGGATGGCATATTCAGCACAAACGTAAGACTCTGCGCAAGTATCGTACCGGCAGGAAGCCCGACCAGAATACCCAGCAATGTCAGAAGCAGCGTCTCCTTATTCACGTAGGAATGCACTTCCTTATCATAAAAGCCCAGCACCTTGATCGTCGCAAGCTCCCGTATCCGTTCGGAAATATTCGTAGTCGACAACGTGAACAGAACAACGAAGGCAAGAGCGGCAGCCATGGCTAAAATCAGATAGACAACCGAGGTTATCAGGGAAAAGGAGGTTTCAAACGCATCCTGCATCGACGAAGTGCTCACAACAGACAGCACACCATCCCTGTCCTCCAGCTTCTGCACATAGCTATCCTTCTGCTGTTCACTGACCTTACCCTTATAATTCGCCAGCACTGCATTATCCTCATAAGAGCCGAACAGCGTCTCATAGGTGTTTTCACCCATATAGATGGTATTTCCAAGGTAATTCTGAACGATCCCCGTGACCTTCACACGCACTTCCTTCAGATCGCTGTTTTGCACACGTATCGTATTCTTCACAGAGAAATCCAGAATCTGCGATGCATTCTGCGTCACGTATACATCGTCTTTCTCAAGCGTAACAGGATCACCGTTCAAATCCTCCAGTGAGAGATACGAAGCCACATCCGCCTGTTCAGAAAAGACCATCAGCTGTACGCGTTCTTCCTTATTTCCACTGCTCTTGATTGTGGCATTATCCACCAGCAGCGCCATGCACTCGCTCACCTCATCATCCTTTGAAAGCGATTGATATACATGCGCATCATCCATCATCACCATAAGATCATAGCGGTAAATATGCTCATACTGTCTCGGAATCAATGCACTGACGGAATCATTGATCGCCATGGCGCACAGCACCAGCGCACTGCAGCCCATAATTCCAAACACCGTCATCAGCATTCGTTTCTTATAACGAAACAGATTCCTTGCCGTAACCTTATTCAAAAACGTCAGATTTCTCCATAACGGACGAATCCGCTCCAGCAGAACTCTTGCGCCTGTTCGTGGTGCCTTAGGCCGCATCAGTACAGCCGGCATATGCCTCAGCTCTTCGTGAACCGCAATCCACACGGCAATCAGTATCCCGCCGGTAAACAATGCGATTCCACCGATTCCATACCATGCGTTAAACTGCAGACTGTAATTCGGAATCAGGTATAATGTCTGAAAGATACTGAACACAAACTTCGGAAGCAGAAGGAAGCCGCCGATATCCCCGATGATACCTCCCAGTAGACAGGCACTCCCCGCATACAGGAGATATTTCTTCATGATTTCTATATTACGGAACCCCAGCGCCTTGTAGGTGCCGATTAACAGACGTTCTTCCTCAACCATTCTGGTGATTGTCGTTAACGCAATCAGAATCGCAACCGTAAAAAATACAATAGGGAAGGCTGTACCAACTGCCTCGATGGAAGCTGCATCACTCTCAATATTGCTGTAGCTGGAAAGTGAGGAGCGATCCTGAATGTACCATTTCGGATGCTCGATGGAAGAGGTATCCACATAGGCAGCGGCCTGCGGATCGACTGCATATGCCGCAAGCTTCATCTGCTCCACCAGCTCGTCATAGCGTCTGTCCTCCTGCTGCCTCCTTACATCCTGTTCCAGCGTTTTCTTTGCCTGTTTGATCAGCGCCTCATATTCATCTGAATACGATGCCATATCGCGGCTGCCCTTTACCTGTACATAAGCTGCCGTATATGCAGGGACAGAAATACTGTCCTCCCTGATAAAGCAAACATAGCGGCTGGCTGAAATGGAGCGAAAGGACGCTGCCCCGTCTTTATTGTTCAAATCCGAAGGGTCCTGCACGATAGCCGATATGGTGTAAGTGCTTCTAATCTGCGATGGCTCATGAAACCGAATCGTATCACCGATTGTTTTTCCGCTGTCATCTGCATAGGTTTTGGAAACAGCGATTTCTTTCTCGTTTTCAGGCAGCCTCCCCTTCAGGAGATAAGGCATATTCAACTGCCCGCCCAGTGTCTGCACATCCGCATTCTGTGAACTGCCGTTTACGGAGGTATACACCGTTTCACGATAAACACCTTCTGCACGCTCGATCCCATTCGCCTTTCGCAATGCCGCAAGATCGTCCTCATTCAGCCCCATCGTTGACACAATCTGAATATCGAATACCTGCTGTTCGTCGTAAAACTGATCCGCACTGTAGCGCAGATCGTCACAGGCGGCCTTCAGTCCGCTCAGCATCATGACACCAAGCGCGGTGATTATCAGGATGGAACAAAAGCGCTTCTTATTGCGGAATATCGTTCTGCGGATATCTTTATTGGATGCTTTCATCATCTCACCACGCAATTTCGGAAATCGGCAGCGGTGTATTGCGTACCATTTCGCTGACTGTACCATTTTTAAAGCGAATGATGCGATCCGCCATCTGGGCAATGGCCGCATTGTGCGTAATGATGAGTACGGTCATCCCTTCCTGATGGCTCAGCTTCTGTAGCAGCTCCAAAACCATCCGCCCGCTCTGATCATCCAGCGCGCCGGTCGGCTCATCACAAAGCAGCAGCTTCGGCTTTTTGGCAATGGCTCTGGCAATGGCAACCCGCTGCTGTTCTCCCCCGGAAAGCTGCCCGGGGAAATTACTGCTTCGATGGGACAATCCGACGAGCTTCAGAATTTCACCTGCATCCATGCTGTCTTTCTTCATCTGATTTGCCAGCTCGATATTCTCAAGGGCGGTCAGATTCGGTACCAGATTATAAAACTGAAACACAAAGCCGATATCATAGCGCCGGTATTCCACCAGCTGTCTGCGATTGCAGGCGGTGATATCTCTGCCATCCACAAGCAGCTGTCCGCTGGTAGCGGTATCCATACCGCCCAGAATATTCAATGCCGTCGTCTTGCCGGCACCCGATGGTCCCAGAATGACCGCAAGCTCGCCCTGCTCTACGCAAAAGCTGGCACCGTCCAGCGCTCTGGTTGTGACATCTGCACGATGATAATGCTTTGCGATGTTGTCAAATGTGATATATGCACTCATAAAGTCCTCCATAATTCCTATGAACTATTATAAAATGGAACGTAAAACGTATCAATAAACAATATACAACACACTGTTGAGTGATTGAAATACAGTGGCCGGCATGGTATCATAAAGCAAGGTGAAGCGTAAAAGAAAAGCTGGACAGGCAGCCTTATATGATTAGAACCGACGATGTGCAATACTTGTATGATTATGGTGTTCATTCACAACCCTTATTCCCGTGATACGCGTTCCTCATCTGTACGTTTACCAGCAAAATCATCAGCTCCACGTACATGTTCTGCAGTGTTATAAACTACACAGCTAACGATTCTTTCAGAAGCATGTATTCCCGTTATTCCATCCGATTCTATGCCAGCATAGCCGTCTTACCATACAAAAAGCAACCTGACAGCGGCATAGAACAAAGCAGCTTTGCTTAGGAACTATGTGTGTACCACCCTATAAACATCCAGTGCTTTCCTGATAGTGCTGCATAATAGAAAGTGCATAATGAAAAATCCAAAACACCGCCATGTTTCACAGCTATGCATGAATTCTCAGAAAGAAGGGAAAAGCCACTATGAAAAAACAACCGCAGATTACAGAACAGACAAAGGACAAGCTGCGCTCTGCCTTCTGGACACTTTATTCCAGTAAGCCGATCGATAAAATCACCATAAAGGAAATCACAGATCTGGCAGGCTATAACCGTGGAACCTTCTATTTGTATTATAAGGATGTCTATGATATCTTTGCATCGATTGAGACGGAGCTGTTGCAGGCGTCTGAGCAGATTCTTGAAACGGCAAGAGAAAGCGAGCTGTCCGGGTTAAAAAATCATATGAGCATGATTATGGAGCTGGCTAGGAAATATTCCGCCTATGTAAGTGTATTGCTGCGGGACCCCTCCAGCAATCAGTTCAGCAGAAAGCTGCGGGATATGATCTGGCCAATACTGCGTCCGTATGTAATCCAGCATCCCTGTACAAAACAGGAGGAAAGCATTCTGGAGGAATTTTACCTCTGCGGTCTGCTTGCCGCAATATCAAGCTGGGTCAAAGAGGAGGAGCCGCTTCCCATTGATCAGTTTATCAGCTTTGTGTTATCCAATGTGCTGCCATTCAGCAAGGAAGCTTGAATACAGTGTTTTGCAGGCCATCAGGAATGTATGCAGGAAGCATCGGTACTTTGATTTTGCGCATACAGAATAGTAGAATTATCTGTAGAGTATCCACTTGTATAAAGGACGATAGAACCGTCTGTGAATTGCATACAGGGCTGTAGGAACTCCTGTAGCAGTCTGATGAGGCTGAGCATGAATTATGAAATGAGAGGAGAGGGTGACGATATGAGGATAGCTATTGTAGAGGATGAGCAAGCTTTAGCCTTGGAACTGCATGCGCTCCTGCAGAAGCTGGGGAATCATGCTGATCTGTATTCCAGCGGAGAACAGTTTCTGTTCGCATGGGAGGAACAGCCCTATGAACTGGTGTTTCTGGATATTCAAATGCAGGGACTGAACGGGCTGGAAACAGCAAGAAGGCTGCGTAAAAAAGATACGCATGCTTATCTTGTATTTCTGACGAACGATCCCTCCTTTGTATTTGAGGGCTATGAGGTGGATGCTGTCCGCTACTGGCTGAAGCCGGTACAGGAGGACAAGCTTTGCCAGCTTTTGGATCAGCTGGAAGCACCAAAAGCGTATCTGTTATGGTCCATCGATGGAGAGCTGCGCAAGCTGTATGAGGAGGATATTTATTATTTGGAGAGTGATGCACATTATGTACGCTGTCATCACTGTAAGGGAATCTTTCGCATGAAGGGCAGCTTCCAAAAGGTATGCGCCGAACTTTCCGGCGACTTTCTCAACTGCCATCGCAGCTTCTGTGTGAATCTGAATCATATCCATGCACTGCGCAAGGACGGCTGTATGCTGGATAATGAGGAATGCATTCCGGTAAGCAGAGGAATGAAGCAGCGGGTGCAGGAGGAAATCATGAAGCGCTGCAAGCGGGATTTGTTATGCAGATTCTGATACTGCTGCCGCTGCTGGTTCACCTGTGGCTGCTACGGAAGCAGAAAAACAGACTGCTGTGGGAAGGCGCAGCTTCCCTGATCGTCTTTTCTGCACTCCTGTATACAGGAGATCGCCAGCTGTATGCCACATTTCTTCTGCTTATTTTTATCATGGATACCGCAGGGGAGTATATCCTGCATATCATCGTACCAGTTTTTATCCTGCTGACCTGGCCGCTGTCGTATGCCCCCTTTGTCTGGACACTGATGGAGCTTATGCTCGTACTCTATGATAAGCTGATGATTCGCAGCTATGAACAGCAGCTGCAGGAATATCAGAATAAGGTATTTGACCGGCAGGTGCAGGAGGTGGAGCACATGTATACCACCATGCGTGCATGGCGGCATGACTATCATAATCATCTGCAGAACCTCAAGGCGAAGCTGCGCAAAGGTGAGGTAGAGGAATCTCTTCGCTATCTGAATGAGCTGGAACAGGAGCTGGATGATATCCGGCAGCTGGTGGAAACCGGGAATGCCAATATGGATGCAATTCTCAACTCCAAGCTGTCTCTGGCACTGGCGCAGGGAATCGATATCAATGTAAAGGCAAGTGTTCCGAAAAGCATACCGTTTCAGGATACGGATATGTGTGCCCTGCTGGGGAATCTTGCGGATAATGCGGTGGAGGCCTGTGCAAAGGTAAAGGAACAGCCGTTTTTACGGCTGTATATCGGTTTGTACAAGGGACAGCTGTATATCTCCTGTACCAATGCCACCAGTGAAGTGGTGCGTAAGCTGGATGCGGATTATGTGACAAGGAAACGCGGCAATCACGGTCATGGGTTAAAGCGTATGAACCTGATTGTTGAAAAATATGATGGCTTTATACAGCGAAAAAATGAACCGGGAGTATTTATTACAGAGATTATGCTGCCGCTGCAGGAATCTGAATTACTCTGAAGGAAAATGCTGTGGAGAACACTGATGAGGTATTCTTGCTGTATGCAACAGCCTCTGTACTGGCATAGTCCGGTTTCAGTTAAACTACGCTGTATCCTGTTATGGAGAAGGGTTACAACCATTCGTGTACGGAAATCTGCAATTCGTGCACGTTTTGTTATCTTTGAGAGCTTTTGCTTTATACTGCAGATGTGAGGTGAGAATATGAAAAAAACGATACCGGGAAACATGCTGTATCTGCTTAAAATTTTATGGAAAATCGACCGCAGTACCTTTTGGAGTATGCAGCTTCACATTCTGCTCGGTGCGATTGTTCCCTTTGTTTCTGTATTGATTCCCAGTGTGATTATAAATCTGCTGTTGAAGGAACGTTCATTATCAACGTTTGTACTTGTGCTGGGAGGACTGTTGCTGCTGTATGGGATCCTGCAGGGACTGGTCAGCTATTTGAACGAATACAATGCATTTGCGTTTATCAAAAGCCGTGGACTGTATTTTGTCCGTAATGTATATCTGGGAAGAGCCCATCTGGATTATGCTTTACTGGAAAATGAGCAATACAAGAAAATACTGGAGGACGCGGTAGAGGCAATCGAAACCAATAACAACGGGCAGGAGGGGATGTTTCATGACTTCATCATCTTTGCCACATCGCTTCTGGGACTGATACTGTATGCACTTGCAAGCTCTGGACTCAGTATATTGTTCGTCCTAGGTCTGCTTCTGCTTGTGGTTTTGCAGTATGCATTGTTTTCCATCGCCAGACATTATGAATATTCACACCGCCCTGAGCTGGACGGCTATCTGATTGAAACGCGCTACCTGAATCAGATTGCATACGATACAGCGGCAGGCAAGGATATTCGCCTGTATCAGCTGCAGGACTGGATCAATGATAAATTTGAACATGTAAACCGTTTGATTGCCCGTATTCGCGCAAGGGATTACAGTGCCTATATGCTGGTGGATACACTGGGGATTCTGCTGGATTTTGTGCGTGATATCGCCTGCTATGCATTCTTGATCAATCGGCTGATTGCAGGAATGGCAATAGATGAGTTTGTGTTTTATCTCGGTATTATTTCCGGTTTTTCTCTTTGGTTTAAAAAGGTGGAGGAAAGCTATGCGAGAATGTCGGTAAACAATGTGCTCATTAACCGGATGCGTACGGCATTGCAAATGAAAAACAGGATGCATCATGGCAGCGGTGTCAAATTGGATCAGAAAGAGATAACGATCACCTTTGATCATGTATCCTTTTCCTATCCGAATCAGGATAGAAGCATACTGGATGATGTTTCCTTTACTCTGCATGCGGGACAAAAGCTTGCACTGGTCGGCGCAAACGGAGCCGGAAAAAGCACAATCGTAAAGCTGATTCTTGGCTTTTATACACCAAGTGCGGGAAGCATTTATATCAACGGCACGGATATACGTGAGCTGGATCTGGATGATCTGTACGCACATATCACAGGGATTTTTCAGGACGCTGTGATGCTGAGCTATTCCATTGCGGAAAATGTAAGCATGCAGGATATCACCGATACCGATCTGCAGCGGGTGAAGGATTGCCTGAAGCGCTGCGGACTCTGGGATTTTATATCTGCACTTCCACAGCAGGAGCTGACGCATATCGGCAAGGATATCGAAGAGGATGGGATTCAGCTGTCCGGAGGTCAGAAGCAAAAGCTGTTTATGGCCAGAGCGCTGTATCGTGACTTTGGATGTCTACTGCTGGATGAGCCAACTGCGGCGCTGGATGCACTCGCAGAAAAAGCGCTATATGAAAGCTATCACGAGCTGACACAGGGAACCTCCAGTCTGTTTATTTCGCATCGGCTGAGCTCCACGAGATTCTGTGATGAAATTCTCGTGCTTGATCAGGGACATATCGTAGAGCGGGGAAGCCATGAGGAGCTGTTGGGAAAACAGGGAATTTATGCGGCGATGTTTCAGGCACAATCGCAATATTATGAGGAAGAGGGTGATGGATGTGAACGCATGGCAGGAAATTAAAAAATTTACCGGTATTGTCCGGTTAAGCAATCCGCATATTGTCTGGATCTGGGGTGGCTATGGAATTACAAATGCGCTGTCTCCGTTCATTACCCTGTATTACTCCGCAGAAATCTTGAATCAGCTGATTGTAAAAGAATATACAGCTGCATTGCAAACGGCACTTCTCATGTGCACAGGGGTACTGATCTGCTCCCTGCTGGCAAAGGCGTTTTATAACCGTCTTCAGGTCATCTGTCGTACAGCGGTACAGCGAATTGATCAGAAGCTGCTGTATAAGGCGATGCGCATGGAATATGAGCTTATGGAAACACAGGAAACCATGGATACGCTTAGAAGAACACGGAATTCCAGCAATGGCTCCGGAAAAATTGACTCCGCAATCGAATATTTCGCAATATGCTGTTCCTCACTCTGCACGATTCTTCTGGCACTGCTTGCCTTAGGCACTTTGATGCTGCAGATTCGCACCTGGGATATATACCTCCTGTTGCTGTTGGCAGTTTTAGCTGTATTTCTGATATTTAAGAATGCATTCGCAAAGAAGCACGGTGCGCTGCTGGAAAAGCTGTGTAATGAAAATGATCATAACAATGCTTTGGTTAATTACCTGTGGAGTCTGTTCTACAGGATGGAAACTGCTAAGGAAATCCGTCTGTATCATATGGATACGCTGTTTGAAGTGAAAAATGAAAAGCTAATGCAGGACCCGGCTTTCCGCAGCTTTGGAAAGGATAACGGAAAGCTGCTGTTTCAAAGTGATCTTTTGGGGCAGGTACTTTCCTTCAGTGCCTACATTTATGTTGCTACTCTGGCAATGCGCTCCATCATATCCATCGGGCAGGTATTGTATATGGCAGGCATCATCCTGAAGGCAGTGGATGCGATTGCACAATTTCAGGTAGACTATGCACAGCTTCGTCATCAGCTCTCCTATCTGAATGCATTTTATGATTTTCTGCACCTTCCCAATATGCATTATGACGGAACACTTCCCATTGAAAAGCGGGATGATGGAGAATACGAATTTGAATTCCGCCATGTTTCCTTTCGCTATCCGCAACAGACAAACGATGTCCTGCATGATGTGAATATTCGGTTTCGTTTAAAGGAAAAGCTGGCGATTGTAGGAATGAACGGTGCCGGGAAAACCACGATTGTGAAACTGCTGTGCCGACTCTATGATCCTAGTGAGGGAGAAATATTATTAAACGGAATCAATATTCAAAAGTACGATTATGCGGAATATACAAGTATCTTCTCTGTCGTATTTCAGGATTTTGCGTTATTCTCCTATCCGCTGGATGAAAACATCGCAGGAGCATCGGCACCAAACGCCAAAAGGATCGCGTCTGTCCTGCAGCGTCTGGATATCTGGGAGCGCATCAAATCATTTACCGATCAGGAGCATAGTCTTCTGTTTACGGATTATGCGAACGGTGTGAACGTGTCCGGTGGGGAGGCGCAGAAGCTTGCGATTGCCAGAGCCCTGTATAAGGATGCTCCCTTTGTGATTCTGGATGAGCCGACCGCTGCGCTGGATCCGCTGTCGGAGGCGGAAATTTATGAGCATTTTGATATGCTGGTACAAGGAAAGACAACCCTGTACATCTCCCATCGTATGAGCTCCTGTAAATTCTGCGACCGTATCATCGTTATGGAACAGGGGAAGGTGGAGGAAGAGGGAACACACGATACTCTGCTAAAGGAAAACGGTGTGTATGCACAGCTTTGGAATGCGCAGGCGGAGTATTACAGTGAGTAACGCTGTTTCGGAACGATTTCATATACGTGAATATCTATCCGGCATAGGACGTTCGTATTGAAAAGAGAAGTCCGAAAAATAGCTGCCGCCTTATGCTTGATATTGGCAAACAGTGCAAATCTTATTTGCGAAGACTTGCTCTTTCAAGCATCCTATATATGCAGGCTGATAAATCAAAGCAAAGAGGAAGAACTTCCCTGTGAGGTTCTTTTTTTGCGAAGTCAAGACGATTTTCATAGCGTATATGGAATCAGTAATATGCAATAATTAGCCTGAAATTCCTGGACAGTGACAGCGCACCTTCCTTCGTAATTCAATTTCATGCATTGCTCTAAGATTACTCATGCGTACATGCCGTATGCTGGAGCATCTTGTATAGACTGTGACGAATCAGCAATATATCAGAAAGAAAGTCATAAGGCGCTGCATCGTAAGGGGAAGCAACTATGTATGCCATCAATCATGACATCTCTTATGATTGGAATAGGCTCTTTCAGAATTGAAACGGGAAACAGCTCCCACGGTTTACGAAAAAATGTAAAAAAAACTATCTTTTTATTTTCATACGGGGCAAAAAGCGTTAAAATGAATCTGTGCTATGCGCAAAAAGAAAAGAAAGAGTTAATTGGAGGTAAGACATGAGCGGTTTTTTTGGAGTAGCTTCAAAAGAAAACTGTGTACTGGATGTGTTTTTTGGTGTAGATTACCATTCACATCTGGGCACGAGACGTGGAGGAATGGCGATACATGGAGAAAAGGGCTTTGCCCGTGCCATTCATAACATCGAGAATTCTCCGTTTCGTACGAAATTTGAAAAAGATATTGAGGAATTTGATGGAAATCTTGGAATCGGATGTATTTCAGACAACGAAGCACAGCCGCTTCTGGTAAAATCCCATCTGGGATCCTTTGCCATCACTACAGTTGGCCGTATCAACAATCTGGAAGAGCTGCAGAGTCTATGCTTTGAACGCGGTGTTACACACTTTCTGGAAATGAGCACCGGAGAAGTAAATCCGACAGAGCTGATTGCTTCGTTAATCAATCACAAGGCAACCATTGTAGAGGGTCTGCAGTATGTACAAAGTCTGGTTAAGGGCAGTATGAGCATTCTGCTGATGACACAGTATGGTATTTATGCGGCAAGGGATTTGCTTGGAAGAACACCAATCGTTCTTGGAGAAAAGGAGACGGGCTTCTGCGCAACCTTTGAGAGCAGTGCATTTTTGAATCTGGGCTATCATCACTACCGTGATTTGGGAGCCGGAGAAATTGTCTTCATTACGCCGGAGCGTATTGAGGTATTGCAGAAACCGAAGGAAAAAATGAAAATCTGTTCCTTCCTGTGGGTGTATTACGGTTATCCGACATCCACCTATGAGGGAGTCAATGTAGAATGTATGCGAAACCGCTGTGGTGAGCTGCTTGCCGGTCGTGATGATGTAGAGGTGGACAGTGTCGCAGGTGTTCCGGATTCCGGAATTGCACATGCGGTAGGGTATTCCAATGTTTCCAGTGTGCCGTTCGCAAGACCGTTTATCAAATACACACCGACGTGGCCGAGATCCTTTATGCCAACAGGACAGATGCAGCGTAATATGATTGCGAAGATGAAGCTGATACCAGTACAGGAACTGATTCGGGATAAGCGCCTGCTGTTAATTGATGATTCCATTGTGCGGGGAACGCAGCTTGGGGAAACTACAGAATTCTTATATGAAAGCGGCGCGAAGGAAGTACATGTCCGCCCGGCTTGTCCGCCGATTATCTTTGGATGTAAATATCTTAATTTTTCACGTTCAAAATCGGAAATGGATCTGATTACACGCAGAGTCATCCGTAAATTGGAGGGGGATGATGTATCCAGTGAGGTCCTCGCGGAATACGCAGATCCTGACAGCGAGCGCTATCAGAAGATGTGTGAGGAAATCCGTCAGCGCTCCAACTTCACATCCCTTCGCTATCACCGTCTGGACGATATGATTGCATCCATTGGATTGGATAAATGCAAGCTGTGTACATATTGCTGGGATGGCAAGGAAGACGACGAGGAGTAGGGAAAAGAAGCTTCGTCTGCTTTCTGAAGGAGAATAGACGGATATTGGAGAAATTCATACCGATATCCGAGCAAGAAAGGATCAAAGATACATTCTTTCTATATTTAAACAATAAGAAAAGGAGATACCTATGCTGTTGATGCAGGTCAAGCATACATATCTCCTTTTTTGACTGCTGCTGGAAGAAATTGACTTTTTCTGCACAAATGAGCATATCCGATGACAGGACTCTTGGACGCATGAAAAAGCTATATGATACACAGCGGTATCCATCAGCATCTATATCCTTTTCACTGTCTTGCACTCTGTTTCCTCGATCATTTTACGTATCCTGTAAATGTCTTTCTAAAAAAGCAGGGATATCTGCCAGATCGGCATTCCAATGTACTCTTAAATAAGAATAGTGAAAGGAGCATCAACCATTATAGGAGCAATTGCTTTCTGTGCAATATAACTTCTGTAAGACATAAGAGTCATTTGCTTTCACAAACAAAAAGAATACAGCGTATATGCTTGACAGCTAACGATCATTAGCTTATACTAACAGTAGTTGGCTAATAACTATTAGCCGAAGGGAGAATAGTCATGAAACAGTTATCCACAAAGGAGCGTATCCGTACGGAGGCGCTGCATCTGTTTGCGCAGTATGGATATGATGCAATCAGTGTCGCACAGATCGCAAAGGCGGTCGGCATACAGGCTCCGTCCTTATACAAGCATTATGCAAGCAAGGAGGACATTTTTCTTGCCATCATAAAGGAAATGGAAAAGCGCTATGCACAGCACGCTGCCGGTATGCAGATCAATGGCAGTGATGCAGAGGAAGACGGAAAGCTGTACACCCGGATTACCGATGACCAGCTTGTTGATATGGGCGTGCATATGTTTTCTTATTTTCTTCACGATGCATATGAGAGCAGCTTTCGCAAAATGCTGAATATGGAACGCTACCATAATCAAAGACTTGCAGAGCTGTTTCAAAAGCAGTATTTCGATGATGCAATTGCATATCAGACGGTGATTTTTCAGCACTTGATGAAAGCAAGTATACTGAAGCCGCTTGATCCGCAGATTATGGCACTGCAGTTTTATTCACCAATCTTTCTGCTGCTTCAGCTATGCGATTCCAACCCACAGTATGAACCAATGGCAGTCGAACTGCTTCAGCAGCACATTCGACAATTTCTGAAGCTGAATTCTACAAAGGGTGACTGATATGAAGGTTACGTTACTACATGGTCAGAATCACAGGCAGTCTTCGTGGCATGCGGCACACCTGCTGCTGGAGCAGCTGCCGGTGGAAGTCCTGCATGAATTTTATTTACCTAAGGATATGCCGCATTTCTGCTGCGGTTGTTATCGCTGCATGGAGCTGGGAGAGGACTTCTGCCCGCACACAGCATATATGGCTCCTATTATGAAAGCAATGAAAGAAGCAGATTTACTTATATTTACAACCCCTACTTACTGCTTGCGGACAAGCGGTTCCATGAAAGCATTTCTGGATCACTGCTTTCTAAATTTCGTTGTACATCGTCCCCTGCCTTCCATGTATCATAAGCAGGCGGTAATCATAGCCTGTGGTGCAGGCAGCGGGATGAAAAAAGCCGTAAAGGATATCCGCACAAGTCTGACGGGATGGGGGATAACCCACATAAGCAGCTATGGCTTTCGATCCATGGCAACTACATGGGAAGCAGTACCCGAAAACATCAAACGAAGACTATCGACAGATCTTGCAAAGCTCGCCAGCCGTATCAAACAAAAGCAGCACCATAAGCGTATCAGCTGGAAACAGAAGCTGCTGTTTCATGCAATGCGGCAGATGCAAAAGCACGGGATGGGGGCAGGAGAACTGGACTATCAATACTGGAAGGAACGGGACTGGCTTGGACGCAGTCGTCCATGGACGGATGATGAATAGAATACGTGTATTTACTTCTGGCGCACTACTTGCATTTGCCTGTTACTGTGTGCTGTTTGATAGAAATCTGCCCTTTTCGCTTCCTTCCCCTGTTTATGCTGCCGCGTTTCTTTACTTTAGCGTGTTTCCGATAAAGGATATGCTGTCTTTCTGCAATGCCACCCTGTATAAAGGGCGGCAGTTTCAGAAAAATTATGAGGCCGGGGAGGAATCAGTGCAGGCACTTCTCACGGAAAAACGCTGCTATGACCGGCGTGCTGCTGGCGCAATGCTGTTCTGGCTTACCTTTCTCGCCATCCCCGGGTATCTGTATATGAACGGATATCTTGATCGGATCTGGATTTTCTTCCTGTTTGCTCTCTCCAATTTTTCCGTATTTTTTGCTATATTCGGCTGGTGCCCGTTTCATTCCATCTTCATTCGACCGGACTGCTGCATGGAATGCAGGATCTACAACTGGGACTCCTTCTTCCAATACAGCTTTCTGATCTTCTTTCCCAATGTATTCACACTCACACTGGTTCTGCTCGGTGTGCTGTCCCTGATAGTTTGGGAAATTCGACATGCACTGCATCCGGAGCGCTTTTACAAATGCAGCAATGCTCGTCTTACCTGTGAAAACTGTGACCTTGACGGCTGCCGAAAACACAAGAAAAAACTGTTCCATAAGACGCTGAAAGAAGAATATAGAAACAAATGAATGGGACAACGCTGCTGAAAGGATCAAAAGGTCATAAAACAGCCGTGTATTTTTGGATTATCAAAATCTGCTCTTGACGAAGCAGCATCGTGTGAGTATCATAAATACTAGCATTTAAAAAGGGAGAGTAGAAATTTTATGGAGGTAGAGGAATCAAAAAATTTAATGACAGAGGGAACGATATGGAAGAAAATCATATTCTTCGCCCTTCCCCTGTTTTTGGGAAATCTGTTTCAACAGCTGTATAATACAGCAGATTCATTGATCGTAGGGAATTTTCTCGGCAGCAATGCACTTGCTGCTGTCAGCTCATCGGGAAATCTCATCTTTCTGATGGTCGGCTTTTTCAACGGCATCGCAATCGGGGCAGGGGTCGTGATCGCCCGTTATTTCGGCGCCAGAGATATTGACAATATGCAACGAGCGATTCATACAACAGTTGCCTTCGGTCTTGTTTCCAGTCTGATTCTAACGGTGCTCGGCGTACTACTGGCACCTCAGATTCTGATCTGGATGGATACACCGGCGAATGTTTTACCGCAGTCGGTAACCTATTTCCGCATTTATTTCATGGGCTCTTTGGGGCTTGTCATGTACAACATCTTTGTGGGAATCCTGCAGGCGGTAGGTGACAGCAGACATCCGTTGAATTATCTGATCATTTCATCGATTATCAATATCGTGTTGGATATCGTATTGATTGTTGTCTTTCACATGGGGGTTGGCTCTGCGGCCTTTGCGACGATTCTTTCGCAATTCGTCAGTGCATTTCTGTGTATGAACCGGCTGCTGCGGACAAAGGACAGCTATCGGCTTTCCTTGCGCAAAATCCGCTTTCACAAGGATATGCTCGCACTGATTATCCGCTATGGTCTGCCAAGCGGTCTTCAGAATTCCATCATCGCCATCGCCAACGTGGTCGTGCAATCCAATATCAACGGCTTTGGGGAAATGGCAATGGCCGGATGCGGAGCCTATTCAAAAATCGAGGGCTTTGCGTTTTTGCCAATAACCAGCTTCACCATGGCACTGACAACCTTTGTCGGTCAGAACCTGGGGGCACGTCAATACGAACGTACGAAAAAGGGCGCGAAATTCGGTATGCTGTGCTCCATGGCGATTGCAGAGGTGATCGGAATTGTCATTTTTCTGGGGGCACCGCTATTGACAGCTGCCTTTAACAATGATCCGCAGGTGGTGATGTTTGGAACGGAGAGAGCCAGAACCTCCGCAATGTTCTTCTTCCTGCTGGCTTATTCACACTGCATATCCGCGATTCTGCGCGGTGCCGGAAAATCCATGGTACCAATGATCGTCATGCTGCTGTTCTGGTGTGTGGTGCGGGTGACCTTTTTAACGGTTATGATTCACTTTTTGAATGATATCGCCGTGGTATACTGGGTATATCCGCTGACATGGTCTTTAAGCTCCATCGCCTTCTTCCTATATTATCGTAAGGTGAACTGGATGCATGCGTTCGAGGCGGCCTGAGACACGCGTACGATGTTTGCGACCGGAAGGCCTGTATGCGCGTCATAGTGGCTATGACATTTTCCGCTAGTTGCAGGATTGGAGCTGTCCGGAATATTTGCCTTTTATATCCAAGCGGCTTCAAAAAACACTGCAAAGTCGGGCAAGAGGACATACTGCGCGAAAAGACTTTACAGAAATGAATTGATTTGATTGTATGAACCGAAAGGAACAGGGAACCTGCATGCAGGCACGCTGTTCTTTTTATATGCGATTTTTTATAACATCAAGGTAGCATACAGCTGTAGGGCAAAGAATACAGCGGCTTTTGCTTCATGCGATATCTGACGAGAACGTACAGTGAAATATGAAATTGCTTGTTCGCTATGGACAGGGAGCAGCTACAAACGGATAACGCGCCATCAGTCAGGAAGCTGACAAATTTCTTTTCTTTTTTCCTCAGAACTCTTATAATGAAAAGAGCAGCTCACAAAGAAAACAGTGCGTGATGCTGTATGCTATGTATGATGAAAGAAGTGAAATGATGAACAATATAAATATCGGAATGCTGGCACATGTGGATGCCGGTAAAACAACGCTGTCAGAAAGTATGCTGTATGTATCCGGAAGTATTCGTCAGCTGGGACGGGTGGACCATGGAAATGCCTTTCTGGATTATGATGCACAGGAGAAGGATCGCGGTATTACAATTTATGCCAAGCAGGCTATCTTTGACTGGAAGGATACACACATTACTCTGCTGGATACACCGGGACATGTGGATTTCTCCGCAGAAATGGAGCGCGTGCTGCAGGTGCTGGATTATGCAGTAGTGATCATCAATGCACTGGATGGTGTACAATCCCATACGGAAACGATCTGGAAGCTGCTGCAGCATTATAATATCCCTGTCCTTATATTTGTAAATAAAATGGATGTCAGCTATACAGAGCGCACACAGATCATGGAGGATTTGAAACGGCATCTGGATGAGCATTGTGTGGATGTTACACAGCAGGATGAAGCATGTCAGGAGCAGTTGGCCATGTGCAGCGACGAATTGCTGGAAAGCTATATGGAAACAGGAGGAATTAGCGATGAGCAGCTGGCGGATGCGGTTGTGCAGCGAACAATCTTTCCCTGCTGCTTCGGCTCTGCACTGAAAATGGAAGGGGTTCGGGAATTTCTTGATATTTTGAATTCCTGTACAAAGGCTCCGGCATATCCGGAGGCATTTGGAGCACGAATATTTAAAATCAGTCGGGATGAGAATGGAAACCGTCTGACGCATATGAAAATCACCGGCGGCAGTCTCAAGGTAAAAACGAAGCTTGCGGAGGATGAAAAGGTCGATCAGATTCGTCTGTACTCCGGAACCCGTTATCAGCTTTGCGAGGAGGCATGCAGCGGCTGTGTCTGTGCAGTAAAGGGATTGACCGGATTTCATGCAGGGGATGGTCTTGGCTTTGAAAAGAGGCGGCAGGAGGTTCAGCTTACCTCGTTTATGAATTATCGGGTGCAGCTTCCAACGGGTTGTGATCCCTTTGTCATGCTGAAGCAGCTGCGTCAGCTGGCGGAGGAGGATCCGCAGCTGCATGTAAGCTATGATACTCATGTAAAAGAACTGCATGTGCGGCTGATGGGGGATATTCAGACTGAGATTTTGAAGCATACCATTCAGGAACGGTTCCATACAGCAGTGGAATTTGATGAGGGCAGTGTTGTATATAAGGAAACGATATTGAACACCGTAGAAGGAATTGGGCATTATGAGCCGCTGCGCCATTATGCCGAGGTGCATCTTCTTTTAGAGCCTCTGCCAAGAGGAAGCGGTCTGCTCTTTGAAAGTGACTGTAAGGAGGATGTGCTGGATCGTCACTGGCAGCGTCTTATCCTGAGTCATTTGCAGGAAACGGAGCATGTCGGCGTATTAAGCGGATCTTTGATAACCGATATGAAAATCACCCTGCTTTGCGGTCGTGCCCATCAAAAGCATACTGAGGGTGGGGATTTCCGGCAGGCAACCTATCGGGCATTGCGGCATGGACTGCGCAGTGCACAAAGCATGCTGCTGGAGCCGTATTATGAATTTACCCTTCGGATTCCTCCTTCCTGCGTCAGTCGTGCGGTATTTGATATCGAGCGCTTTCACGGTACCTTTACCCTGCAGGAGGACAGTGGGGAGATGAGCGTAATCAGCGGCAGCGCACCGGTGCGAAAGCTGCAGAATTATGCACAGGAGGTATACGCATATACAAAGGGCAGGGGCCGTTTGTTCTGTTCGCTGAAGGGATATGAAGCGTGCGCTGATGAAGAAGAGGTGCTGCAGGAGCTGGCGTATGACTGTGATGCGGATATGGATCATCCATGCGGCTCCATCTTCTGTTCTCATGGTGCCGGCTATTATGTGCCATGGAATGAAGTGAAGCAGCATATGCATATGCAGAGTGACTGGGGTCGTATACAGCTAAAAAAGGAAAGCTATCAGAGCTATACAGCAAAGCCTGTGGATGAGAAGGAGCTGGAGGAGATCTTTGTTCGTACATACGGTCCGATCAAGCGAAGACCACCGCAGAGAACCAAACCCTCCTCGAATATTATAGATTTAGAAAAACAGAGCATCAGCTATCAGCCGCTGCCGGAATGCCTTCTGGTGGACGGATATAATGTGATTCATGACTGGGAGGAGCTAAAATCCATGGCAAAAGATCATCTGGATGCGGCACGTCATCGGTTGATCGATATCATGTGCAGCTATCAGGGATACCGCGGCTGTGAATTGATTCTTGTTTTTGATGCCTATAGGGTGAAAGCAGGAATCGGCTCCTCTCATAAGGAGGGAACCATCCATGTCGTGTATACAAAGCATGCGCAGACAGCCGATATGTATATCGAACAGGCAACGCATCAGCTTGCGAGTG
This sequence comes from Clostridium sp. DFI.1.208, assembly GCF_024463855.1. Lineage (NCBI taxonomy): Bacteria > Bacillati > Bacillota > Clostridia > Eubacteriales > Clostridiaceae > Clostridium > Clostridium sp. DFI.1.208. The sequence continues at coordinate 26,995 of NZ_JANGCA010000045.1, forward strand.
AATTTCGTGTTACGGTGGCAACCTCTGACGGAATGGAACAGCTGATTGCCAGCGGACAGGGGGCATCCCGTATGTCATCCAGACAGCTGCATGCCGAGGTTCAGCGTATGAAGGACAGCTCGGTAAAGGAATTTGAGCGTAAGCAGCTGCGCGGTGGTGCAGAACCGCTGAAGAAGCTGCGGGATTATCAAATCGAAGCCACAGATGAAGACATGAAATTCTAAAACGAAGGGAACTGGGAAACAAGAGCATTGGATGAGCGATTGCCTGTGTGATTCCTCTGCTCTGCTGAAAGACTATGCAGGCAAAGCGTCTTTCATAAACTGAACTACACCGCTGTAAGGGGCGATACTGCAATGTACTGCCTCTCTTGTTGGTGTTTTTTATACCATCGTTTTCACGCAGCCCTGTTCATTTAGCGTTTGCGAAACGAAATAGGAAAAAATCATCTGCTCTGCCAGAAAATCGGATATGCCTTGTAGGAATATGCTCTGCATAACGGACTGGAAGCAGGATTCAAATGCTGGAAGAGCGTTCGCGGTCTACAGGATGAATATGATTGTCCGAAAGTGAACAAAAAAACGTAGGATCAAATAAACAAAGCCGCAATCACAAGCAGCTGCTATCTGCACGGAAAGCAGGCTGTTTAACATAGTCTTTTTCTGAGCAGCAAAGGACACGGCATTCATGTATGTGGGCGGGAAACGACCAACCCTATGCCTCCCCCCTCTTCCACCTTCGTTTTGCGTATCGTAACAGAAAATCTTCATAAACAGAAATCAACGGCAGACATATGGATTTTCTTTGTATGACAGAGGTAAAAGCCTGCACAGTGTGATAAAATAGAAAGTAGAACAAGAGCGTATGGCGGCAGCGTATTGCGATATGCGGGGAAACTCCCGTTGGTTAATCGCTGCCGGCTCTATAGGAGGTAAGACGATGCATCGATTATCATGGAATAGCATAACAAGCGAAACACGGATTCCGCAGAAAACATCCGCAAACGCAGGAAAATACCGCAGTGAAATCGAGAGTGACTACCATCGGATCATCCGCAGTGCATCCTTTCGCAGACTGCAGGATAAGACGCAGGTTTTTCCCCTCGATCATAGTGATTTTGTGCGCACAAGACTGACACATTCCCTGGAGGTGTCCTCCATCGCAAAGCTGATTGGAAAGCAGGTATGTATACAGGTGCTCGATCAGCAGCTGGCACCTGTTGAGGATCAGCCTGATTCCTTGAAGGTTATCGAAATTCTTAACTGTGCAGGTCTGCTGCACGATATCGGCAATCCGCCATTCGGCCATTTCGGCGAGAGTGCTATTCGCAACTGGTTTGAAAAAAATCTGTCTCTATTACAATATAAAAATAAGCCTTTACAGGCATGGCTGGATGAACAGCAGCAGGCTGACCTTTTGTATTATGAGGGCAATGCTCAGGCGCTGCGTATTATTACAAAGCTGCACCGTCTCACAGGGCGAAGCGGTATGCATCTGACCAGCAGCGTTATGGATACGATTATCAAGTATCCGGTGAACTCTCTGGAAAAGCTGGCCGAGGATACAAAGGAGAAATCACAGCGCAGTCTGCTCAGAAAAAAGGTCGGCTACTATCAGAGCGAAACGGATCAGTTTCTGGAAATCAAACAGAATACCGGAACTCTGGGCTGCCGGAATCCACTGTGCTTTATTCTGGAGGCGGCAGATGATCTGGCCTATACCTTTGCGGATTTGGAGGATGGCTATAAGAAGGGGTTGTATTCCTATGAACAGCTACTGGATGTAATCGAAGAAGCACAGGATGAGCGGGGAGCGGAGCTGCTGCGGCAGGGACTGGAGGAAGGACGCCAGCTGAAGCAAACGAGCGAGAAGGGCTTTGATCCTTATCAGCACGCTGTTTTTACATGGCTTACAAAGAAACAGCTGTTCAGTATTTCCGGTGTATCCCAAGCATTTTTGAAGCATTACGATGCCATCATGAACGGGAGCTTTGAACAGGAGCTGATAGCAGTCAGCAGAGAAGGAAAGCTGATCCGCAGCCTGAAGCAATTCGCCTTTGACAGGGTTTACAACGATGCCGCAATCTTAAAGCTGGAGCTGATGGGAAATGAGATCATCACCTTTTTGCTGGATCGCTTCATGGACGCATTACTGCCCTATGACAGTGGTTTGCGCATGAGTGAAATTCAGGAAAAGTACATCGATCTGCTATCCGGAAACTATCTGAACACCTACCAGTATACTGCACAGGGGAAGGCAGATGGCGAGCGGCTGTATCTGCGTCTGTTGCTGGGAGCGGATTTTGTGGCCGGTATGACAGACAGCTATGCAATACGTCTGTATCAGGAGCTGAAGGGAATCTAGGTGATGCAATGAAGCAGGAATTATTTGAACAGCTGAAAAGGGAGCTGTGTGCCTGCCGTCTCTGTGAAGGAAAATTTGACCATGAGCCCCGTGCGATTTTTCAAGGTGCGCAGGATGCGAAAATTATGCAGATTTCACAGGCTCCCTCTATTCATGTACACAACAGCGGTCTGCCATTCTATGATGCCAGCGGGAAGAAGCTGCGCAGGGAATGGTATCAGATCGACGATGCACAGTTTTATGATGAGCATAACTTCTATATCGCCTCCATGGGACACTGCTATCCGGGAAAGGGTGCACAGGGAGATAAAAAGCCTCCCAGAATCTGTGCCAAAACCTGGCTCATGCGTGAGCTTGACGCTGTAGATAATCAGCTGTATATCATTATCGGGGCATTGGCCGCTAAGGAATTGTTTCCTGGACAAAGCTTTGAAGAGCTTGTATTTCAAGATCAGCAGCTGCGCGGAAAGACGGCTCTGGTGCTGCCGCATCCATCTCCGCTCAATGTACGCTGGATGAAGGAGCATCCACAGTTTGAAGCAGAGCGCCTGTTGCATATCCGTAGACTGGTACATACTGCTTTGAAGCTTTGAAGGCAGACGATCTGCTGGTGATCACCATCGTATAGGGGAATAAATACGAATTGCATAAAGCGGGATGCCATACGAAGGACACGATGCATGAATGTATATAAGGAAGTCTTCTGAATTTTCATAGGCAGCCCTGCAGCAGGTATGTTATCCATAAGCAGAGCCTGGGATAAGGAGTGCCGTTTGCTTGTTGAGCAATCAGGTGCTCCCTTTTTTATTGGGGAAAAGTAAACCACCAATAAGGATTAGCAGCCTCTGGTAATGTGAGAAAGCAGCCATTGCAGAAAATAAAAAAGAGCTGTATCTATTAGATGATTACTATGGTGCATGAAGTAAGGGAGCCTGTTATGCTTGTTTGTTTGCACATCCGGCAGGGGCAAGCAGATTTCTGTGTTATTTTCCATAAGCAGGAAAAAACTTTACTTTCTTTATGCAAATCACTTTAAAAAATAAAGTTACTATGGTATAGTATGGATGTAAAGCAAAGAAGCACATGCTATAGGAGGTATTTATGAAATCATACGACGCAATTATCATCGGCTTTGGAAAGGGTGGAAAGACCCTTGCCGGATATATGGCAAAACAGGGAAAACGGGTGGCAATGATTGAAAAATCAGATCAGATGTATGGAGGTACCTGCATCAATGAAGGCTGTATTCCCTCAAAGTCTTTGATCATACAGGCAGACAAACAGTCCTATGGGCAGGCGGTAGAGCGCAAGGAAGCACTCATTGAAAAGCTGCGAAAGAAAAATTTTGACAAGCTGAATTCTCTGGAGCTGGTCGATGTCATCACAGCAAGGGCTTCCTTTGTCAGCAATCATGAGGTACATGTACAGGGAGCAGGCGTGGATGAAACACTCTACGCAGACTATATCTTCCTCAATACCGGCTCTCTTCCAAACATTCCCAATATCAAGGGGATACACGAAGCACAGCATATTTACACAAGTGCGGAAATGATGAAGGAACATAGTCTTCCTGAAAGGCTGGCCATTATCGGCGGTGGCTACATCGGCTTGGAATTTTCCAGCATGTATGCACGCTATGGCAGCGCAGTCACTGTATTTGAGCATGGGAGCCGTCTGGTAAAGCGTGAGGATCAGGATGTTGCGGACGAGATTCAGAAGGTGCTGGAGAAGCAGGGAGTAGACTTTGTGTTTGAAAGCAGTGTCAAGGAATTTTCCAATGCCGGGGAACAGGTTGTGATCACGTATGATGATGCACATGGCACAGAGCAGCATATCAAGGTTGATGCTGTCCTGCTTGCGGCCGGACGGAGTGCAAACACGAAGCAAATCGGTCTGGAAAACACCGGAGTAAAGCTGGATCAGCGTGGCAATGTCATCGTGAATGAGTACCTGCAAACCAGTGTGCCTCATATATATGCAATGGGCGATGTAAAGGGGGGATTGCAGTTTACCTACATTTCTCTGGATGACTATCGCATTGTGAAGGATCATCTGTTTGGAAACAAACAGCGGACAACAGGAAATCGCGGTCATATCGCTTATTCTGTCTTTATTTCACCAACCTTCTCCCGTGTGGGACTGAGCGAACAGGAGGCACGGGAACAGGGCTATGCAGTAAAAACGGTTTCTATGCCTGCCGCCGCAATTCCAAGGGCAAATGTCATTTCACAGCCGGATGGACTTTTAAAGGCTGTCATTGATACGAAAACAGATCAGATTCTTGGCTGTGTATTATTCTGCGCCGAATCTGAGGAGGTCATCAACTTTGTACAGCTTGCTATGAATCAGCAACTGACATATCAGGAGGTTGGAAATCATATCTTTACACATCCGACGATGAGTGAGGCCTTAAATGATTTATTCAGCTGATAAAGCGGTGTAGAGAATCAACAAGCAATGAGGCAGGAAATGTGTCAGGAAGCTGGAGCTTTCTTCGATGGTTGAAAAACTTACGATGCAGCCCTGCCTATATCGTAAACATATAAAATAAAAGGAGGAAAACACGATGTCTAATGTAATACATGCAAAGGAAGCGGAATTTAACGAACTGATTCAGAAGGAGGAGCTGGTACTGGTGGACTTCTTCGCTACCTGGTGCGGACCATGTAAGATGCTGGCACCGGAAATCGAAAAGCTGGCAGATGAGTTCAAAGGAAAGGCGAAAATTGTTAAGGTGGATGTCGATCAGGAGCAGGCACTGGCGATGCGCTATGGGGTGCAGTCCATTCCAACGCTGATCGTATTCAAAAACGGCGTTCAGGCTGAACAGCGTCTGGGCTATCAGCCGTATCCGAAATTGAAAGAAATGTTGAACAGATAGGAGAATAGAATGCTGAATCCCAACGACGTATTAAGCCATATCAGCTTTCTGCTGGTCTTTCTGGAGGGCTTACTATCCTTTTTATCCCCCTGTGTATTGCCGCTGCTGCCTGTTTATATGGGATATCTGGCAGGGCAGGATCAAAAGCAGCCGCATTCGCAGCGTAGAATTTTCCTGCTGACGGTCAGCTTTGTAATCGGAATTTTTACCGCGATACTGCTGATGAATATTTCGGTGCATGTGCTGAGCAGCTTTTTCAAGGATCACATGGTGTATTTTGTGCGTATCGGAGGTATCCTGATCGTTCTTTTGGGGCTGCATCAGCTGGGAATCTGGAAATTCAAAAGTCTGGAGCGCACATGGAAGCTTCCATTTCAGAAAAAAGGCGGTGTAAATGCAGCCATCGCCTTTCTGATGGGCTTTACGTTCAGCTTTGCGTGGACACCGTGCATCGGCCCTGCACTGTCTTCCATACTGCTGCTGGCGTCATCCTCCGGCAGTCTTTGGGTGTCTACCTTCCTGATGATTGTGTATGCGCTGGGATTTACGATCCCCTTCCTGATATTGGGATTGTTTACCGGAAAGGTACTGCACTGGATATCCAATCATAAAAATATCATGAATATTGCGGTGAAGCTGGGGGCTGTTATTTTAATTGCAATCGGTCTGATGATGTTCACTGGAAAAATGAATACCATCAGCTCATATATGAGTACCTCCGATCAGGCAACTGCCAAAAAGGATACGGATACGGCCACACCAAAGCAGGAAGAGAAGGCTGCGGATACTCCGGATACACAGACCGAGACGGAGCAGCTGGATTTTGTGCTGAAGGATCAAAACGGAAAACAGGTATCCCTTACTGATTATCGGGGAAAGGTTATTTTTCTGAATTTCTGGGCAACCTGGTGCCCACCATGCCAACGTGAGCTTCCGCATATTCAGGAGCTGTATGAGAAGTATCGAAACAGTGATGAGGTTGCTGTTTTGACGGTGGTGAATCCCGGCGGTCAGGAGAAGAATGAGGAAGGTATTCGGGCATTTCTGGATGAACATGAGTATTCCCTGCCTGTTTTATTCGATGATGGCTCCATGTATTATTATTTTCAGATAACAAGTATGCCAACGACGTTTATGATTGATAAGGACGGGAAGCCGTTTGGGTATATCAAAGGGCAGCTGACACCAGATATGATGGAGAATATGATACAGCAGACATTGTCAGGAAAAAAATAAGGGATTGATGGTATAAAGGAATTGATTATATATGAAAAGGGATCTATAAGAGGTGATGAAATGAAAAAACAGTATGATATGCATTGTAATATCGCACAGACACTCAATCTGATCGGTGACAGATGGACACTGCTCATTTTGCATGCAGTGCGTGAGGGAAGACGCACCTATAAGGATTTGCAGGAGGGGCTGGAGGGAATACCGACGAATCTGCTGTCCAGTCGATTGAAGTCCTTGTGCGAGGATGAGCTTCTCAGCTGCAGCCTGTATCAGGAGCATCCGCCGCGTTATCAGTATGAGCTTACGGATAAGAGCAGGGATCTGGATGATATTTACAATGCGATGATGATCTGGGGTGACCGGCATCTGCATAAGAGCTATAAATGTCTGAAGCATAAGGGCTGCGGGGGGGCTGTTGATATACAGTATGTATGTAGGGAGTGCGGTGAGGTCATACGAAAAGAGGATCTGATTGCAAAACCGGTTGAGGGGTGAAACGGGTACAGCTGGCACAGACTGGCTGTATCTTTTTTTTATGCATTTCTGGAAATTAAAAAGATTAACGATAAAGAATATGAAAAATATGATATGATAGTAGCTGAGGTGAGTCTTACATGAAATTGATGTTTATCATTGCAGGAGATGAGTATGCTGCCGATATTTCGGAAAAGCTCAAAGAGCATGCATTTATGGCGACAGAGGTTGGAAGTACAGGTGATTTTCTGCAATATGGACAGACTGTTTTGCTGCTGGGGGTGGATGAGCAGGAATGTGATAGGATCTTAACCATACTCGATCCGGAAGCTGATTGGGAAGGCACAGAACACAGGCATCCGTTTCATGAGGAGGTTTCTATATTTGTTACGGATGTAAATGATTATGTGAAGGTTAATGCATAGCGATGGTCGGTTTATTTTGGGCTTCAGAATAGATGACAGATCATCCTTTTCTTTTGGTGTATTTGATTAAAAGGCCTTGTTTTAAAGGGTTTAAAGGGGTTCGATTTCATTAGATAAAAAAAGCTGAAGTGAAAAGTTAAATTCCACTTTCAAAAGGCGAATAAAAAATGTGGAACTTTCTTCTACAGAAGTCTATACAGAGCATAAATATAGCGTTAGAAAGGGTTTCAAATAGGTAGAAGTAAGTA
>NZ_JANGCA010000046.1:0-31763 GCF_024463855.1 Clostridium sp. DFI.1.208
CAAATCCACATTCACAATTACACATTTTATCACAACCTGAAGTGATACCAAATAATTCAGGTGGAAAGGAGAACTGGTATATTAAATTTATTACTCATTATATGAGTAACTTAAATATACCAGGAGTTCTTTATGCTTTATTCCAAAAAACAAAAAATTTCTATCATACTATTCTTATTTGCTATTATAATACTTACCTTATTCCTAATAAAATTTCAATTAGATCCTATTTTTGAGGAGTCCACAATCAATAGAGGTGTTGAGGCCTACTTCGATATCAGCAATGCTAATAAAACAATATTTTATTTTTTAGCATTGATAATCATTACTCCGAATTTATTTACAATCAACTATTTTAAATATAAAAATAATTCATTCATTAACCTTATCACTGAAAGAATCAATCTCAAGACATATACTCTCAAAATAACAGTAAAAGTTTTTCTTGATTCCTTTTTATTTTACTTATTACTGAATGTTGCCATAATTGCGATGATACATTTCACCTATAGTCCTATTGATTTTACAAAAGAAACACTTACTTTTATTTTTTCGCCGAATCCTTTTCTGAACTTTGGCTTATATATACTATTTTCCTGTATTGGCTTTGGTATCTATAATATTTTCCTGATACAGATGATATACATTATAAAAAACGAATTCATGTTTAGAGCTTTCTCTTTATTGAATTTTATATTATCTCTTATTTCAGTAATCATGTTCAAGCAAATATTCCTTCAAACAGGTCTAAGCAATGAATTAGCCGGCGTGATTTCCAGTTTCATTACGCCAATGAATTTACTAACACCAGGATTACTATTTGAATGCTATGGTCTATTATCTTTTACCTTATCAGCAATATTTTATATAGCATTATCCATTGTATTATGGAAAATATCATATAGGAGTATGATGCAAAATGGTTGATATATTGAAAAAAACATATATTAATAAATATATCCTTTTATTTGCAATCACTACCTGCTTATCTTTTTACTTTTTTTATGTGAGTAATCTATCTCTGGATGTATGGTTATTTACTTCAAAATATATATTTATATATTCAAATATTGTTTTTTCAATTTTCGCATTAAAAAGAATAAGTTTAATCAAAGCTGTGAGCACTCATATGAAAATAAGATTAAAGGATGAAGGTTTTACCTTATTCCTTATAAAAAGTATATTCATAAATATATTGATCTACTTTGTAATGACTTATTCCGTTTTCTTTTATAACCTTTTCTTTTGTAAAGATTACTTGCTTCTATTTTTATATTTTTTGATAAACCTGCTCATGCAATTTATCAACGAATGCATCATTATGTTTATTCTATATAAAAATAAAAGTGCTGCTTTATTATTACTTACACTATTCAATAATTTTCTAATACAATTCCTAATTTTAGAAAACATAGTCAATTAAAGACAAGGAGAACAAAAAATGCTAAAATTAAACTCGATAAATAAAGCCTTTAAACATCAAACCGTACTTAATGATATCAATTTAGAAATCAAAGAAGGTGAATTAATCCACATCAGCGGAATTAACGGTTCGGGTAAAACAACCCTACTCAAAATTATATCCGGTCTTATCAAACCTGAAGACGGACAGCTCATTCTTGACAGTTCAGTAAAAATAGGAGCGTTAATAGAAAATCCTACATTCATAGAAAATGAAAACATGGCTTTTAATTTAAGATTCTTGTATACGTTAACGCATAAATATGATGAATCAAAAGTAAAGGATTTAACAAAACTATTCTTATTAGACTATATTTCCAAAACTCCAATAAAAAAATACAGTTTAGGCATGCGCCAAAAAGTAGGTATTATTCAGGCAATCATGGAAAATCAAAATTTAATTTTACTTGATGAGCCAACTAGAGGTTTGGATAAAGAAAGTATAAAGATATTTAATAAAGCTATTTATAAATTAATTAAGGAGAGAAAAAGTGTAATTATCTGTGCACATGATGGTATAGATAACATTGAATTTTCAGCTGAATATGAAATTAAAAATGGCCAATTATATAAAATCAATTAAAGCAAAATATCTATTTGCTTATTGCATAACCTACTTTACTATTAATCTTTGTATTTATGAAAATGAATCAAAATTAGATATTATTTTGTTTTTACCTCATAATATCCTTCATTTTTCTTTATCCTCGCTTTTAATTTTAGCTCAAACTCTATTTTATGTAGACAATATCATGTATTACATCCACCTGGAAAATGAGATAAAAATACGAATCCATAACCAGTATAAGAACGTGATTATAAACAGATTATTTATCTGCTATCTACTGGAAGTCATCTTAAACACTTTAATTTTTGTATTTTTTTATCACATCGATATAAAAATAGAAGCATTGATACTTCTATTGACCTTTATTTACATAATGATTTTCACTTTCCTTTGTATATTCATGAAGAAGGATACATTTAAACATATCATAATAGTAAATTATTTGTTATCACTATTTATAAGATTTGCTATAACATCATTTTTAAAATAATTTCTTCTAGTGACAATGCCTTAAATATTTTTCATAGCATGACTTTCTAATGCTTCTGCTCACTTTAAACTTACTAGAGTTAACCATTTCAATCATATCACCTTTAAACCTGCTAATATGATGCATATTAACCCATACCCCTCTTCTTATATGAAGCAAAGAATCTAAGCTCATAATTGTATCTAAATCCTCATCATTTGAACGAATCATAATATCTTTATCTTTTGTCACAATATGTCTATAATTACCGTCGCTCATTACATAAAGAATTTGCATTAAATCAATTTTTATTCCTTCGGATTTCAGTAATACAAAATCCCTAGTATTGGAGTTAAGCTTAATTTTCACTTCTTTCAATACTCTAACCAGCTCATTTTTTAAATCATCTTTCACTATAAAATCAAATGGATGAAAATTATAACCTTCAAGCTTATAATTTTCATGGCTTGACATAAAAATAAAAACTGCATCTTTATTTTTTTCATATATTTTTTTTGCTATATCAAACCCAGATTGACTTGGCATTTCAATATCCAGGAAATAAGCATCATATGCAGTATCAAATAAAAAAATTTCATCTGTAGCATATGTACACTCAAAAGTATTTGGATACGCATCCTCAACTGTTTCCTGTATTTTCCTTTTTAAATATTTTATATCATCATCACAAAATAATAATTTATATCTGTTCATTATACTCACCCATCTTCTCATTAACATTATACCAAAATGTTAATGATATTTTTACATTCTCTATTTAACAGTTCTAATTCTAACGAAATGATTATCTCTCTGACATATCTGTCCATTTCATATCCTTTAAGAACCACCCCAGCAATACGATACCTTTCCCGATCGAACTAATCGTAATTGCCCACCAGACGCCATTCAGCCCCAGCCATCTTCCCAGCAATATCGCCATCGGTATTCGTGCACCGGTTAACGTGATACTTACAATGGATGGAGGCAGCGTTTTTCCAAGTCCGCTGAAAGCGCCTGCTGTTGTGATTTCCATACACATAAACAGCTGAGAAACACCAAGAATACGAAGATAATCCACCCCCATTGGCAACACCTCCGCCTCCTGAATAAAGACCTGAAAGATGAGCTGTGGAAAAACGATCAGAACAAGAGAACAGAACACACCCCAGGACAGCATGACAATCATGGAGAGCCGATACCCCTCCCGGATTCTATCTGTATTCTTCGCACCATGGTTCTGAGCCACAAAGCTGTTTAAAGCCGCCGCATAGCCTTCCGCAGTCATCCAGGAAATGGATTCGATTTGTGAACCCACCTTTTGTACTGCCACGGCAGCGTCTCCCCAGCCTGCAATCAATCTTGCAATGACCATGGAAATACCGGAAAACAACATACTCTGCACAGCGGAAGGTAATCCGATACGGAAAATTTCTCTTGTATGCTGTGAAGAATAAGAATGCAGTATATGGACATCACAGAACAAGACCGTATCCCGTAGTATGGTATACAGAAACAACAGCATAACCACCAGCTGTGCAAGTACTGTCGCAATTGCAGCCCCCGCAACACCCATCGGAGGAATTGCACCGAAACCGAAAATAAACAGCGGATCCAGCACGATATTCAAAACAAGCCCAATACCGGTTGCGATAAAGGAGGTTCTGCTGTTTCCCATCGCTGTCAGAATCCCGGTGAATATCTGATTCATAAAAGAAAATATGACCAGACCGCAGGTTATCATCAGATACAGCTTTGCATCCTGTATGACCTGTGCGCTGTTCAGCTGAAAAAAGCCGATCATCTCGTCCGCAAACACAACAGACAGAATACCGAAGCCGATGGCGAATACAATTCCCATCTGAATCGAGCTCTGTGCATAGGATGCGGCATCCTCCTTCTTCTGCGCCCCCAGCGCATGCCCAACCTTGATCTGACCGCCCATCTTCGCCAAAGTCGCCAGACCGTTGGACAGCCACATAAACATACCGGCTGCGCCAACGGACGCAACAGCACTTGCCCCGATTTTTCCAATCCATATCATGTCGATCAGATTATAGGCCATCTGAATCAGACTGGTTGCCATGATCGGCAATGCCAGCGCGCTTAATGCGGGAAGAATTTTTCCCTCCAGCAAATTGATACGTGTTTTCATATGTCACCCTCTTTCAAAAGAAAGGCTTCAGACCAATCCAGTCTGAAACCACTGATTTATTGTGGATAAACGAGCTGTTCCTCGTTCCAGTCCTTCATCACCTGACCATAAGCCTTTGCATAGGATTTCGCCTTGGCAAGATCATGATCCAGATAATTGCCGCATTCCTTAGACTCCTGTGCGCCTGGGATATCTCCCTCAAATCCCGCAATAAACGCCATCGTATCCTTAACCAGCTGCACCGCCTGCGCCTTACTGATAGAATCTCTCGTTAGAAAGTAGAAGCCTGTTCTGCAGCCCATCGGCCCGGCATAAATCACCGCATTACTGTATACCGAATTTCTTACATAGGTAGCGAACAGATGCTCAAAGGTATGAAGACCATCATTATCCAGATACATACCGCAGTTTGGCTTCACCATTCTAAGGTCATAGGTAATAATATCTCCATCGATTCTTGATATATACATTCCTTTATCCAGGATGTCATGATCAATACAAAAGCTAGTAATTTTTTCCATCTTATATTCACCTCTATGTACCATTATAAAGGGATAAAACAAGACTGTCCAGCTGATTCCTTTGCAGAAACGGCAACAGCCAGTTTTTTCTTTCTCTGTTAAACGTTTTGCTGTAGTCATCCGCTTACAGATTTTATAATATATTCTTCTCTATAATATCTGGTTTAAAAGCATTCGGTTATTTCCTTCAAAAAAAGTATATATACTTCCTGTTTTCACGTTATAATACAGGAAGAAAAGGAAAGCGGTGTACTTATGGAAAAGCAGGAATACAGCTGCAAATTCTATCTCCACCGCACTGCCAAAGGACAAGGTGAACCTTCATGAGAACAAAAGACGAAATGATGAAGCTGCTGGTCAACACAGCTGCGCAGGATGAACGGATACGGGCTGCTTATCTGGAAGGCTCCCGTGTAAACCCGGATGTACCCAAGGATATGTTTCAGGATTATGATGTCGTATATGTCGTAAAAGAAACAGCTTCCTTTCAAAAGGATAACGGCTGGATTGATCGTTTCGGTGAACGGCTTTATATGCAGTATCCGGAAGACAGTGTATATGATCCAGGAGATAAAGAAAACTGTTACGGGTGGCTTATGCAGTTGCAGGACGGAAACCGGATTGATCTTCATGTCTGCACACTAGACTATGCAAAGACACATTTGGAAGCCTATCAAATTCTGCTTGACAAGGATGGAATCCTCCCGCAGCCAAGTAAAAAAGCACTTCAGCTATACTGGATTCAAAAGCCTTCACAACAGCAGTTTTCCTGTACCTGTAATGAATATTGGTGGTGTTTGAATAATGTCGCGAAGGGATTAAAACGAAATGAACTCCCCTATGCACTGGATGTTATCGATTTTACACTGCGGCCTATGCTAAAACGTCTATTGGAATGGAAAATCGGCATTTCCTATAACTTTCAAATCAGTGCCGGAAAATGCGGAAAGTATATGAAACAGCTGCTGCCGAATGCTGTATATCAGACCTTTCTAGCAACCTACGCAAAAGCTGATAGCGAGGCGCTGTGGCAGGCGGTGTTTACGATGTGTGAGCTGTTTCATGAAACAGCTATAGAGATAGGATGTCAGCTTGATTTGACCTACAATACCTTGGAGGCATTAAACAGTATGAAGTATCTGAGGGATGTCTATTTTCTACCCAGGGACGCGAAAGAACTATATAAATAAAAGCAGGGCCTATTCTTTTGAGTGCTGTCACGCTGTAAACAAGAAAACAGGATATAGGGAATGTATGATATAAAGCGAAATCAAATTCCAGACATAGCATTTTGGTGATTTCCCCATAACAAATACACAGGACGATGATGTATAGAATCACCGCCCTGCTTTTTACTATTGATTTTCTTTCAAATACACCATAACCTCATCGCTGTTCTCCGCCTGATCCAGCATATCGAAAAATTCCTGCCTATTAAACATCTCCAGAAGCTCTGCCATGGCACACAGATGCGTCTGATTATCCGTAGCGCTCAAACTGAAAATATATTTTACTGGGTCATTGTCACGGTTACCAAACTCAATAGCGCTGTTTAATACGCCAACTCCCAGTGCAACTGACAACGCTCCTGCTTCCGGCTTCACATGCGGCAGCGCCACATGCTTTGTAATCACGATATACGGCCCTACGATTCGTACACTGCTAATGGTTTCCTCCACATAATTCTGTGTGATATAGCCATGCTGTACCATTGGCTCATAGGCCTTCCGCACAGCCTCCTCCCAATTATCAGCATCCAAATGCAGACGGATCAGCTCCGGCTTCACCATATCCGCAAGATGCAGGACACGTTCCTCCTGTGTAGTAGTGTCAATATGGGAGAAATACGTAATTAGCTCATTATACAATGCATGCTCATCCTGAACATCCGCATATTTCGCTACAATCCCCATCACGACATCGACATTGGGCTGTTTAAGAAAATGACTTCCCATCTGCATATAGACCTCGCGCATGACCTGGTAGCGCTCTGCGATAGACATGACCGGACTTACCCGAATGACAGGCGCATGAATGTCTGCCCCCAAAGAAACATAGCTTGTGGAGAATATGATATCCACATGCTCCTTGATATCGTGAATATGCGAGGTTTCCAGCGGTGGCAAAAAATGCAGCTCGGGAAACATTCCGGTAAGCTCGTTATAAAGAATGGCAGAGCTGCCGATTCCATTGGAGCACACAACCAGTGCAGTCTTCTGCTTTGCGATTTCAAACGCTTTCTGATCGGAGTAAATGGAAGCAAAATGCATGGTCAGGTATGCAATCTCCCCCGCCGGGATATCTCCACCAAAAATTACATGAAACGGCTTCATGGTTTCCTCTACAAGCTGATACAGCTGTCGGTATTCCTCCCTCACCTTGTCACACAGTGGATTGAAAATCGGCAGACGGCAGAGCAGGCGGTAATAGGCAGGGCGAAAATGAGAATACAGCTGAATGAAGATTTCCTCGGTGTTGCGGTAATGAGCTCCGCTCAGATATTCAAAACGGGTCATGATTTTTCCGATGATATCGGAGATCAGTATGCAATCCTTGGTCTCCTCATTGATATCGCCAAAGGAAATTCCCAGAATCCACGAGGAGATATAATTGATATCCGTGTTTGTAATATTGTCGGTGTTCTTGTAATTCTTTAACAGCTCCACCGTAAACTCATATTCCTTCATCGAGGCGATTGCCTCCATATCCATCAGCGCATGAATTTCTTCCTCTACATTTTTTCCACTCTGCATACGCGCCTTCAGAAATATAAAGATATAGATAAACTCCACCAGGCGGTCTTCTACAAATCGAATTTTATGCCGCTGTGCAAGCTCCGTGATCACCAGACGGGAATAATCAAAGATATCCAGATTGAAATCATCGATAAAGACATCAAAGATTTTAGCACTCTGTTCCTCGGCAAGCGTATAAATGACATACTTCATCATCATTCTGCGAATTTCCATCTCGGAGCCAATCAGATAATAGCCCTTGGTGCGATTGTTCCTCACTCGGATGCCGCGCTCCTCCAGCATTTGTGTCAGCTCCTTGAAATCCAGCAGCACCGTGCTCCTGCTTACGCCAAGAGAATCAATGAAATCACTCAATGACAGATATTCGCTATTCATAAACAGCATCAGATACATATAGATCTGACGTTCCTTTTTATTCATATAATACTGGCTGCTTTGGTTCATTTCCTGAAGCAGCTCCTCCAGCTTCTGCCGTGCTTTGGAATCCAATCGAATTTCCTTTGCTGTTCCAATGGTGATAAGTGGAACATGATGCTGCCGCAGCAAATCGTTTACCTTTTCAATTCGATAGGTTGCCTGACGACGGGTAATGCCGCCGCTTACTTCGATATCCTTCAGAGTGAGATAAGGCTTATTGGACAGCACCTGCATAAGTGCCATGAGTTCATTATCCATACACATACCTCCCCATATGATGCTTACAACTAGATTTTATCTGAAAACGGTATCACTGACAAAGTGTTTTCGGTACAAGTTTTGTTTTGCTTGCGCACAAACCTTGAACTCAAAAAAAGGCGCCGCTCATCATACGCCTTTCATTGTATCATAATGCCTTTTAAAATGTTATCCTACCGTAGTTTCCATTTCCTGTCTTGCTTCATCGATCAGCGTTCTGATAGAACGTGCATTTTCCGTAATTTCTTCCCGGCTGCCTTTTGTAAGAAGCGAGCCGAAGCCGCAGCAGTCCACACCGCGCTGCACATAATCCTTCAGATTATTCAGATCAATTCCCCCGCTCGCAAGAATCGGCATATAGGGAATCGGTGTCTTGAATACGGATACCAGCTTGGGACCATAGAAATCGGAAATTGGAAACGCCTTGATAAAGGCTGCCCCTGCTTCCAGGGCCTGAAGTGCTTCCGTTAATGTCGTACAGCCCGGCGCATAGGGAATCTGATACCGGTTGCACATAACGGCTGCCTCCTGAGAAAAATTCGGTGCTATGATAAACTGCGCATTGTGAAGGATGGCATGTCTGGCTGTTTCACTGTCAAGCACGGTTCCTGCTCCGATGATCAGACGATCCTGAAATTTCTCACGCAAAGCCTGAATCACCTCACCTGCATTGGGCAGTGTATAACTGATTTCAAGACAGGTGACTCCCCCATCCAGACACCCGTTTGCTATTTCTATTCCCCGTTCTATCGTCTCGACACGAACGATTGCCATAGCGCCTGTTTCCACTATGCGTTTTGTTAGCTCTGCTTTCTGCATATACGTACCTCCTGTTTTTTCAGCTTCCTGCCTTTTGTACAACCTCGCAGGATATTTGATGGGTATGAAGACAGTCCATGGCATGCTTCTGTACATCATTCAGCTTCTTTCTCTGAAAGAGATACACCGCTCCTGCATATTGCCAGCCGGAGGGGTGCGTTACATGATCTCCTGAGAAAAAGAGCTTGACAGAGCTGCTGCTGCGAAGGATTTTCACCGCATGGATGTCCTTGTACTTCATATGCCGCTGCTCTTTTGGAAGTGCCGGAAGAATTACCTCGTCCCGTTTAAATTCACATACCGGGGTGTTTTTGACAAGTCGAAAGCCATAGCGACACATGGCTTTTACAGAAAACCAGAGCCCTGTGATACCAAAGAACGCAAGCAGAAAATGCCCGGTACCGTAAACATATATCGTCAGCAGCATAAGAAATATGGTTAAGCACAGATGCAGCAGCGTATACAGTAGTAGCTTTCCTCTGTCTTCCCGTACGATGTATTCCTTCATATCCATCATCCTTTCCCGTGTTGTTATATGAGATGATAATGCTGCAGCATCTCTTTGATTTTTTCATCATCCTGCGCACTGCATTCCAGCACCGGCTTCCTTGCCGGCCCGATTTCTGCAATTCCCGCAAGCTCTGCCGCACGCTTCATGACGACCGGTACCGTTCCCAGCTTCAATACGCTGCGCAGTACATCAATGTCCTTCTGCAATTCCTCTGCTTTTTCTGTTTCTCCATTTCGCAGTGCCTTGTCCAGCTCCACCAGTACCTCCGTTATCACATTGGAGGTTCCTGCCACTGCACCGCTTGCCCCTAATGCATAGCCATAGCTGATTTTTGAATCCGAACCGATCAGCAGATCGAAATCATCCCGCTTCGCAATTTCTGCATACGCCTTCAGATTTTCTTCCTTTCCACTGCTGTCCTTGATACCGCAGATGTTCTTCACCTCTGCCAGACGTTTTACGACCTCTGCACTTAAATTGCAGCCTGTCGCCTTTGGTATGTTGTAGAGAATAATCGGAATGCTTACACTTTCCGCAACCGCTGTGAAATGCTGAACCAGCTCTTCCTCTGTCGGTGTCAGAAAATACGGGGTAATCACACTCAGTGCATCCGCACCCAGCTCCTCCATCTTCTTTGACAGACGGATGGTTTCCTTCGTACTGCACGCCCCTGTCCCTACATATACCGGAACACGGTGATCTACCATCTGGATTACCTTTTCGGCAAATTCTATTTTTTCTGCTTCCTCAATCACATGAAACTCCCCGTTGCTTCCGAGAATGAAGATTCCCTTTACCCCCTTTGCGATCAGATGGTCGATCAGCTGCTGTGTCGCCTCATAGTTGATGCTTTGTTCCGCGTCACGATGAAACGGTGTTACGATTGGTGTGATGATTCCTTCCAGCTTCATTTATCTGTCCCCGCTTTCTTTGATACTTGCGCCCAGACTGCCGCCCGGATGCCATTTCACATACTGCTGCGGTGTCAGATTCTTTGCGTTCTGTAGTAAGATGCTCAGGCTCTGCAGCATGACCATCTCTGCCAGTATAGAGGCTCTAGGCGGCTTGTTCATAGCATCCCCCTCCTGATTGACACCGGCAATCAGGGTGACGTCCCCCTGCTTTGCCAGCCAGGAATCGGCTTTTCCGGTTACTGCAATCAGCTTGGCACCATTGCTTTTCAGTGTATCTACAGTTGCCTTCAGCTCGGTAGTCTCTCCGCTGTTGGAAATTGCAATTACGACATCTCCACTCAGCACCTGTCCCGCACTGCCATGTACGGCTTCCGTTCCATGCAGCTCATAGGTTGGTGTTCCTGTGGAGGATAACAGTGATGCCGCATATCCGGCCACATGCCCCGGCTTGCCAATTCCTGTCACATGCACACGGTTATGATTTTGTTCCGCCTGCAGAATCAGTTCTCTGGCCGCAATCAGCGCCTCTGCGTCAATGCTGTCTATAAAATTTTTTAATTCGCTGGATTCGATATCCAGAAACTCCCGTATCTGTTCTTTTTCTACTGCCATATCATTACTTCCTTTCCAGTTGCTCATATTCTCTCACTGCCTGTTTTAAGCCTTCCCGCATCAGTGCTGTATCAATAGCGGAAACAAGCAGACTGCTTTCCTTTTTAAAATATTCCTGCATCGCTCTGCCACCGATAATTCCAAAGCCCAAAGCTCGTTTCAAGCAGGCATCTGCGACCTTTTGAATCATGCTGAGTTCTTCCTCATGCATGAGATCATCCGGCCTGCCCAGCGATATTGCCAAATCACAGGGACCGATCAGAACACCGTCGATTCCCTTCACATTCAGGATAGCTTCGATGTTTTCCACACCCTGCTTTGTTTCGATCTGTACGATACTCATCGTTTTCTCATTTAGCTGTTTCATATGCAGGGCATGATTTCCCCCAGGGGCATAGTGCGTATTGGCTCCCCCGGAATAGCTTCGTTTCCCCAGTGGTGGATATTTGCTCCACTGTACAAGCTGCTCTGCCTGTTCAGCTGTTTCAATCATAGGCACCATCACACCGGCTGCACCGTAATCCAGAATTCTGGATACATCTGATCTTGCCAACTGTGCAACTCTGACGATGGATGAAAGCTTTCGCATATTGCCAAGCACCATGAGATCATGCAGCTGTTCATAGGACAGGACACCATGCTCACAATCATACAAGATAAAATCCATTCCGCAATCCTGTGCCATGATGACCAGAGAAGGATGCGCCAGTGTTTTTACAAGGACACCCTTTGCTTTCTGCTGCTTAATCAGCTGTTTCAGTTCCATAGGACCTACCTCTTTTCAAAAAGAAGGACAAGGACTTCCATCCCTGCCCTATCCGTGAATCAGGCGAAGATTCCCAGAATCCAGTTCAGGAATGCTCCGATAATATTGTAGTCGACGTTCGGGAAGGATGCTCCGGAAATCCCCAGACCTGCGAATGCAGGATACAGAATCAGTGGCAGACCGGTCAATGCCATACCAACGATGAAGGAACCAACCAGTGCGCCCTTCCAGCCGCCATAGGCATTTCCGAAGATACCGCACGTACCACCGGAGAAGAAGCAGATACCGGCTGCCGGAATCATAATGACACTGCTGTTGCATGCAATCATGATTGCCATCGCTGCAAGACCGCCTACGAATGCTCCCACAAAGCCGATCAATACAGCTGTCGGTGCGAATGGGAAGATTGCCGGACAGTCAACTGCCGGTTTGGAGTTTGGAATATATTTCTCAGAAATAGCAACGAAAGCTGCGGTGATTTCTGCGATAAACTGACGCACACCATAAATCAGGACACTCATACCAGCCGCAAATTGCAGACCCTGCAGGAATGGATAGATAAACCAGATATCATTTCCTGCTTTTTCAAGCACGATATCCATATGACCGTTTACCACACAGGCGATTACAGCCACGTAGAACAATACAACCATGAATAATGCTACCGAGAAGATAAAGTCACGGAACAATTCAAAGAATTTCGGCATATTAACAGTGCTGGCATCTTTCTTCTCTTCTGTGCTTTTTCCCATTTTACCGAATAATTTCCCTACATATCCGGCAAATGCATAACCGATACAGTTGAAGTGACCCATAGCCAGGTTGTCAGCACCGGTGATTTTATTCATAAACGGCTGACAGAAGGATGGCAGTGCTGCACCGCAGAAACCAAGCAGGATACCACCAGCGATTACTGTAAGCGGCATCGGCAGACCATTTGCAATAAAGATCAGTGCGATAACGCATGCAAAGTACAGAAAGTGCTGTCCGGTAAGGAAGATCGCCTTAAATCTTGTGAATTTGGCAACAATCAGATTGACAACGAAGCCCAGCAGCATCACCAAAGCCACTTCCGTACCATAGGTATTCAATGCAAGACCTGTTGCGACCTCTACCTGCGTGGTAACCCCTTCAATTCCAAATGCTACATTGAACAAATCTGTAAATGTCTGTACAACCCCTGACATCGCTGTAGACCCAATGTTGAAGACCATAAATCCAATTACTGTTTTCATTGTACCGCTGATCACGTCCGTTGCGTGCTTCTTCTGCAGCAGCAGACCAATCATCGCAATCAGCCCCATAATCAATGCGGTATTTCGTGATTGCGCTAAAATCGCATCTAACATATGTTTTCTCTCCTTTAGTTATTTTTTATACATTCCCTTGTTATTCCCTATTTTGTGGCAAGAAACTCTTCCATTTTGGATTTCATTTCCACCTTGTCCATGATATTGCGAATCCCCAGTGCGTAAGGAACCTTGTCCTTTAATTCATCTGCCAGATCATCCATCGTGATGACAAGATCCCCGCTAAATCCATTCAGTGAATCCAGATTCCCATGCTCGGTCTGGATCGGATAGCCGTTTTCGCTGATGACCTGATCCGCCTTGATTTTCAACAGCATACTGGATCCCATGCCTGCACGGCAACATACTAAAGCTTTGTACATATCAGTTTCCTCCTTTTTCTATTTACTGATGTATTCCATGATTTCCTTTGCGCTCTCTGCCTGTTCCAGGAGCCTGTAAAATTCCGCATCCTCAAACATTCCCGCCAGCTCAGCCAGTGCATTCAGATGCTCCATGTTATCCTTTGCACTTAAACAGAACAGATACTTCACAGGATCATTTGCTTCATTTCCGAAGACAACCGGTGTCTTTAAGGTTGCGATACCAATGGCACTTTCCAGTGCTCCGGACTCCGGTCTGGCGTGTGGAAGCGCAACATGCTTAGTAAGAACAATATAAGGTCCGTTTTCCTTTACTCCTGCAATCATGTCATCCACATAGGATTGCTTGACCTTGTGTTCGTCTATCAGCGGCTGCGCAGATTTGCGAATTGCTTCTTCCCAGTCAGCGGCTTCAATGTTCAGCCGGATCAGCTTTTCATTTGTCAGATCTTTCAGCATCATGTCACCTCCTTCACGTTTCCTCGTTTGCTTTACACCTAGATAATAAAAGAGATTCAAAAACATTTCAATCGTATTTAAGTTCAACTTTTGTTTTGGAGATTGACAGGATATGAACTCTGGTAAACCCTTTATTTAAAGGACTTTTAAAGCATTTAACAACACATTTGTAAAGTCTTATTTTTGTTTTGTAAGCGCACAAAGCCTATACGGAAGTGATAAATACCGGATAGAAAAGGGCTGTAAGAGGGATTCCTATGCGATGCAAAAAACAGGAAAGCATAGGGTTGCTATTAACTTCACTGGTTGTATACAGCAGCCTTGCAGGATATCTGATTCTCCTTCTTGGAAAATCATAATAATATGAACTCCCCTATGGCCAGTTTATAAAAAGAGCTTTCAAAGGGAAGAAATCCTTCAGCAAATAAAATTTTAACTCGCGTATTTGTGGAATGGATATTATGGAAATGGGAAACGGATGGATAAACGGTTGAAAATCTGTGAGATTCTCGCTTACAGCCCTCCCATTTTTTGGCATACAATCAGCTTTTAATGTAATACCTGCATTTTCAGTATTTACTCTCACTCGGCTGCTGGTCATTAAGAGTAGTGATGAAATGAAAAAAGTGATACTGTTATCATTCTTCAATCAAAGAAAATATGCTCCTGCTCTATTGTGAAAACGTAAAAAAGCGATGATTCTTTCATCCTTCAATCAAAGAAAGCTAGTTCCTTGCCTTACCTTGTGAAACGCAGTTCTGTTCTTGTTATAAAAAACAGCGGTATCCTTACTCATGCCATGCTATGACTATATCCATTAAAAATGGATACCTGTTTCATTTTCTGCCGCAAAAGCTTATATAAAATACTGGAACATGGCGTATTACTGCCTTTCCAACACCTCTCACAATTCGCTGTTATCAAACGATAAAAAGGCATTTCCCGGGAAACAGACCTTTTCGACAGAAACATACAGGCATACAAAAAGGATGCAGCATAGCAATGTTACATCCCTTCTTATTCAATTACTGATTTACTTCTGCATATTTTCTTCGCTCTGGGCTCAGATTATCCACATAATAACGGATTGTCAGGCTCGCTGCGCATTTGCTTTTGTTTTTTGGCTCTACGATAAAGCCGTCACCCTCCAGCATAGCATCGAGCATTGCCTTACAGCATACATTCTGGTTTCTTACGCCCGGTTCGCACTCTTCCAGCAGATCCTTGGCATTTACTTCGATGTACAGCCACTGCTTGTCATGTGCTTCCTGCTTCTTCGCCTGTAAACAGTTAAGATAATCCTGCATAGTCAGTTTTTCCATAGATGTTTCTCCCTTCTGTTCTAGGATATGATATGTATTCATCCCCATTATATCATGTTTCTATAGATAATCACAAGGTTCCATGAAAATTTAGCCCTATATTTACAGGCTGTATGAATAATGTTTCATCATATTTTTTCTTTTAGCTTATCAATGCACCAGTTGGCCCATTTTATTTCATTCTGATAGTACATAAATCCATAGGTCATCGTCATCCCCCAGTAAAAGGATTCATTATCCTTGTGGATCTGTGCTTCAAATTCCGGAATTTTGTTTAAATCGTCGTTCATTTTATCAATGATATCGGAACATTCCCGTATGTATTTTTCCAATAGACGCATCGTCTTATCAATATCGATGTTACTGGAAAAAAATATCTTGATCAGCAGCGGATTCTTGTACTTCATGATATCCTCAAGATCCGCATCCGCCAGCCAGCGGTGAAGCTCCAGTCTTCCCTCTTCTGTGATATGAAACACCTTTTTATTCGGTTTATCACTCTGATATACAATTTCGCTGTCCACCCAGTTATGCTTTGTACAGGTGTTCAGCTCCTTGTAAATCTGCGACGTCTGCGCATGCCAGAAAAAGGCAATGCTTGACTTGAAATATCGGTCAATGTCATAGCCCGTCATTTCCGCATAATTCAACAGACCCAGAATCGCATGTTTCAGCGGCATAGGTACCCTTCTTTCTATATTTGCAGTATTCTACTATTAGAATACTATAGGAACGGCAACTTTGCAACCATATTCTTTCATGTCAATTACTTTCCCGATTGCGAATCGAGCGTATCGCATGCATGATTTTTTCATTGTTTTCCGATATCATTGACTGAAATTCCTTCGTCTTTTCCTTTACCATGAGCTCGTAGTTATCAATGAGGCCCTGTGTTATTTCCTTCATATCAATCTCATTCAGCTTTACGATGGGAGAGGCTATCATCACGGAATCTGCCATTTTCTGAAGCGTTTCCTTCGGCTGCAGCTCCTTGACCTTATCCATAATCAGCTTTGTCTTTCGGCGATCAATCAAATCCTGCAGGGTAATGGTAGCCATCTCCTCCTCCGGAATATCCTCAAACAGAGATACATACCGCGATACATCGACGAGCATCAGCTTATACAGCTCCTCCATCGAACAGCCGCTGTCAAAATACTCATCCATCTTGGCAACCACCTTCTGCACCCGCTCTTCCTTCAAATTCATGAAGAAATCATTGATGAAATGATAGAAGAACTTTGGCATGACCGTTTTCTTCTCTGCCATAACATAGGCATTCTCCCGAAAATCCATCGCATACAAATTGTGATTGTGGTACAGCTCCTCCATATTTGTGCAGGGATAACAGGAACGCACATAGATCGGTTCTTTCAGATTTTCAAAGAACGCTGAAACACAATCGTTCTCATTCTCAAAAATCACCAGCTTTTCCAGAAATTCCGGATCCTTGGCCCGCTGTTCATACAAAGAAAGAATCGGCTTTGTAATTCCCGGTGCATTAAAGCTCACAACCTTTACCAAATAGTCCTGCAGCTCTTTTTTCATCGTTAAGGCTACATACAGAGACAGATTACCGCCCTTGGAATGTCCGCACATATAAAAGGGTTTTTGTATGTCTGTTTTCTGAATCTGATGCAGTGTTAGAATCTGCTGCCAGGTTGGATCCTTTAAAAACATACGAAAGTTATCCTTCCAATCCTGCCATCCGGTTTTGTGGTGTATATCATCCAGCTTTTCACTTCCTCGAAAAGCAAAAATTAGTGCATCCTCCATCTCAAATATATAATATACAACGCCGCTATCAGCGTTATCGTTAAACCAGTCCTTAACTATCATATTGTCATATTTGTCCGGGTTCATCTGACGGACAAGCTTCATATTGTTCTGAAAATCAGGATACTGACCGTAATCCTGCATCAGCTGCTCATCTTCCTGTATATGCCGTATCATATCCGATACTGGTATGTTGCGAGCATACGTATCGAAATAGGAAAGAAGAGAAAGATCGTAAAATGTTTTTTCACATAGCATCGTCATCACCCTCACTTTTTCATCATTATAAAACTTTTCTTAAGAATTACAAGAGTTCTTTCCTTTTTTTAAGAATTACGATACACTGTAGAAAATGGAGGAAGGCATGAAAAAAAACGTACGAAGACGTAAGAAAAAGAAGAATAATCGCTATATTCCCATACTTGCAAGCGGGCTATTGATTGCCCTGACGATTGTGGCAGCTTCATGGTTTTTCTCTGCCAGAAGAACCTATACCGTTGTAATCATGAGGGATGGAACTGAGCAGCCATATGCGCAATACCATTCGCTGGCACAGGCGAAGGAGGAAATGCTGGCACAGACAAAACGTGCAGAAAAGCAGAATGCAGGCATACGCTATAAGGATAAGCTCATCGCGATCGGTTATGGTGTCGTGCAATTTCAAAGAAAGGACTGCACAATCAATACCTCCTACCGTATGGCAAAGTCAGATGAAACAGGCTATACAAACGGCTGCTATGGAAATGACGCTGCCTTTGTCGATATCAGTGACGATGGCAGCGAGGTGCGGTTTCGTCAGGCCGGAGTGGATGGCTGGGTAGCTATTGATGCCGTAACCCTGCACAATTATTATGATGAAAACGATGTGACCTCCATCAATTACTATACTGTAACATCGCATCTGTTGACACATAAAATAACAACAAACATTACCGGAGCCAGCTATGCCAGTGAGCTGTCCATGGGGGAAATAAAGCTGAAGGATCACGCCTATTACAGCTATGACGGTCATTATTTTTATACCGCCTTTGAAGATATGATCGATGATTATCGAAAGGAGCGTCAGGAAGGGGCTGCAAATAAGGAGGCCTTCTATAATTATTATCAGTTCCTTCCACATCGCAGCATCAGTCACTATACAGCGGATGATATTAACTGGTATGTGGAAAACTATCTGGGGTTTACGTCCTCCTCACAGTCTCTTCTGTATAACAGCGGTGCCTGGTTTATGGAAGCACAGAAACGCTATGGTACAAATGCCATCATGATGTTCGCACTGGCGATGAATGAAAGTGATTTTGGCAGAAGTGCGATTGCAAGGGAAAAGAATAATCTATTCGGACATGCTGCGTATGACGATTCTCCTACACAGAGTGCTTCCGGGTACACTAGTGTAAAGGATAGTATCCTCGTTCATGCGGAAAAGTACCTGCAAAACAGCTATCTCAATCCATTGAGCGATTTGTATCATGGAGGGTTCTTCGGTGATAAAGCAGGCGGCATGAATGTACGCTATGCCTCTGATCCCTACTGGGGAGAAAAGGCTGCGGATTTCTATCGAACCTTTGATATGGTTATGCAGCAGAAGGATCAAAATATTCCCTACCTCGTCAGTGAACAGCCACTAACCGTATATTCTTCAAAAACGAAAACCACTGTATTGTATAAAGCAGAAGCAGTTCCCTGCTCACAGCTGATACTGAAGCAGGAGAAGGGTTGGATCAAAGTACGCAGCGACGGTCCTGTCAATAAGGGGAAGCTACAGAAAAACAGCAGCAGCTATTCACCGAAAAACGCCTATGGATTTGTTCAAGAGGACTTGACGAATCCAGTCCGTATACTACAATAAAGAGAGAAAAGGTGAATGCCTTTCTGAGAATGAAAAGATAAGGAGAACGCTATGAATAAAAAAGGGTTGTTATTTGATTTCAACGGAACGATGTTTTTTGACTCCGAAAAGCATAAGGAAGCATGGGATGTATTTTCCCAGAAATATCGCGGGTGTCCAATTTCAGATTATGAGCTGGATCATACCCATGGACAAACAAACAAGAAAATCATTGAGCTGCTGCTGGGCGACATGAATGATGAAGAGAGTGAGGCGCTATCCAGAGCAAAGGAAGCACTGTATCGTGAATGCTGTGTCAATGATCCGCAGATGTTTCATCTGGTGGATGGATTGGTGGAGGTATTGGATACCCTAAAAGAGCTGCAGGTACCGATGACCATCTGTTCTGCATCCATAAAGGATAATATTGATTTTTTCATTTCTTCCTTTCAGCTTGACCGCTGGTTTGATGTAGAAAACATCATTTATGATGATGGCACCCACGTTGATAAGATATCCATGTTCCATGACGGTGCAGCTGCTATCGGTGTCAAGCTTGAGGACTGTATGATTATTGAGGATTCTCTATCCGGTCTTGATTTTGCATATCGCTGCCAGCCGGGCAGACTAATTGCGATTACCACGCCGGAGCGAAAAGCTGCTTATGAGAAGATTGCAGGTGTAGATGCCGTCATACATGATTTTCACAATTTTGATACCTCTTTCTTTTTGGAGTAAATATTTGCAACATAAATAGGTAAATTTTGACAAATGTTAAAAAAAAGTTGATTTTACATATAAAATAGGTTATATTAACTATGTTAGTGTTATCAGCTGGCTTACTCTTTCTTCCCCCACCCATATAGGTAAGTCAGTATATCTTCCCCCAGATCGATAACACTAACACTTTTTTTATTTCTTAACGGACATTGCTATCGTGCGTTTAAAGCAATCATCGTTTAATTTATATAGTTACGTTAGAATACAGAAAAGGCTCAAGCTGTCCTGCATGGATTTCCTTGAGCTTTTTGTTATTTAATTCCAAGCAAGCGTTACATTCTGTTTCCACAATTTCTTCGCTTACAAAGGAAGAAGTGTAGCTGCTGCCTCGTCAAGAACAATCGTGACATGCGGGTGCAGTTGAAAGATAGATACCGGAAATTCCATAGTGACAGGATCAAAGAACGCCTTCTTTGCTGTTTCGGCTTTTTCCTTCCCGCTTAACAGGAAAATAATATTTTTTGCGGACATAATTGTTTTTGGCCCCATTGTAATATAATGCTCTGGTATCCGGGATGTATCTTCGCTATGAAAGTCATTATGCAGCAGCTTGCGGGAATACTCTCTCAAATATGGCGTTTCATCCGTCCGCACAAGTCGCGTGCCTGTATTCCAGCTGTCAAAGGTACCTGGCTGGTTGCCGCAGAAATGGCCATTCTTCCCAATTCCCATAATCACAAGATCTAAGCCTCCCTGCTTCTGTATATCACTATCAAAGGTTTTATAATTTTCCATATCCAGATTATGGATATGGTCCTGTGCAACACCTGCGGCATGGAAGTATTTCGCATCGAGACTGACTTGACAAACAGAAATCTCTTTCTCATGATGCTCATCCTGGAACCAAAATTCATCAAAGATATAGTAATGTACAGGATCAAACCACGACCGTCCATGTACCTGTTTGGCAAGCAGCCGATATCCCTGTATACAGGTGCTTCCGGTTGTGATTGCGATATTGGTGCGTTCTTTTTCTGTATGCATATGCTTCAGCATCAGCTGAGCCATAACCTGACTCAATTCCCCATAATCTTTGGTAACAATAAATTTCATAGCATTCTCCTTTTCCATAATATTCGCAGCTGTCGTATGAACTGAAAAGCGGAAAGACCTGTTACAGCAAGTGCCAGTGTGACAGCAGCAGGTTGTTGATAGGTTTGATTCCATAGGATAAGCAGCGGAAAGACAATGAGAAAGCCGCTGACAATAAGCTGCTTCTGGTGTTGTCTGCACGATACATCCGTCTGCTTCGGCAGTTTCTTCACACAGGAAAGCTGGGGCAGAAAAACACGATATTCATATAGCTTTAACAGCACCAGCAGCATACAGCCTGCTGAGACAGCCAGCCAAAGCGGTAGCGACAGCCCCAGTGCAACGCCACAAAGTGCAGCCCCAGCAAACCAAGCCCCGTGCAATACCTGAAATATACCACACTGCTCTGCGGGTACGTGATAAAGCTTATGGCGCCGGGTATCCTCGATATATTGACAGTCCTGTTCACAGCGGTATACACGCAGCATTACAGCAGCTCTTTTATTTTGCCTGCGGCTGCCTCATCCAGAACGACTGTCACATCCGGATGCAGCTGAAAAATGGATACCGGGAAATCTTCACTGATTGGTCCGAAAAACGCCCGCTTCACTGCCTCTGCCTTTTGCTCACCACTCATCAGAAAAATGATACTTTTTGCCGCCATAACAGTTTTTGGGCCCATGGAAATATAATGATCCGGAATGCGTGCTGTGTCCTCACTGTGCAGATCCTCCTTCAGCAGCTGCAGCAGAAGCTCTTCAACAAGTGGTGTTGCATGTCTGTCAATACGATGTGTTCCTGTATTCCAGTTATCGAAGGTTCCCGGCTGATTTCCGCAGAAGTGGCCATTGCTTCCGACTCCCATAATCACCATATCCAATCCGCCAACCTGCTGCACATCCTTATCGAAGGTATCTGCATTGCTTTCATCCAGATTATGGATATGATCCTCTGCCACATCCGCAAGCTCAAAATACTTATAATCCAGACTTGCACGACAGATTCCCTTCGCATCACCCTTATACCAAAATTCATCAAAGATATAGTAATGCACATGATTGAAATATGCTTTCCCCTTTGTCTGTTCCGCTAGAATTTGGTATCCGCGTACAGGCGTTTCTCCTGTTGTAATGGAAATGTTGACACGCTGCCTGTCGCTATGCATATGCTTCAGCATCAGCTGCGCCATAACATTGCTTAATTCTTCGTGATCTTTTGTAATTATAAATCTCATATACTCACCGGCAGTTTACTAAACTGCCTTTTCCTTTCTGCTGATGATGCGGGATCAGCTCCCGTTCATATAAATTGTCTGATTTTAGCTGCGGCTGCTTCATCCAGCAGCACACGCACATGAGGATGCAGCTGAAAGATAGATACCGGAAAATCCATCGTAATCGGCTCAAAGAATGCACGACGTACTGTTTCCGCCTTTCCTTCTCCTGAGAAAATCATGACGATATGTTTCGCATCCATAATCGTCTTCGGTCCCATCGTGAGGTAATGGTCAGGGATTCTCGATACATCGTCACTGTGAATATCATCCTTCAACAGAAATTCCAGCAGCTCATTTACCTGCGGTGTACAATAGCGATCAATACTGTGACAGCCCTGTTTCCAGTCATCAAAGGTTCCGGGATGATTTCCGCAGAAATGACCATCTGTGCCAATTCCCATGATGACCATATCCATGCCGCCAGCCCGTTGTATCGCCTGATCAAAGGTTTCCACGTTATCATCCCGCAGCGTATGAATTCTCTCTTCTGGAATATTTGCTGCCTGAAAGAATTTCAAATCCATGCTCATCTTGTTTACCGGGATATCCTCATTCTGTGTTCCCGCATCTTTCGCATACCAGAACTCATCCACCACATAGTAATGGACATGTTCAAAGTATGCCTTGTCCTTCACCTTAGGAGCCAGGATTTGATAAGCCTGTATGGGTGTGGTGCCGGTTGTCACACAGATGTTGACACGTGGTTTATCCGTATGCATATGCTTCAGCATAGTGGATGAAATCACCTGACTCAGCTCATCGTAATCCTTTGTAATAATAAATTGCATGTGCACTTCCTCCTTTCCTTCTTTCTTTATCTTCATTATAAATACTCCTATGACAGGGCAGGGAAGTGTCGACACTTTGAACACTTATCTTCAAGATTCCGGCAGTCACATGCCTTCCTTTTTTCAAACGATTTGTCAATCTGATGCTTGAAATTCATACAACTGCATCCGTGTTTAATACTAAGGGCAGAGCAGGTCTTTCTTCCCTATATAATGGCAGGGCAATTAAAGCTTTTGATGACGATATTTTCTATCCATGTGTCGAAAGTGTCGACACAAAGCATATGACGCCTGATTCCCTTTAATATAAAAGTGGAAGGATTGGGTGCAGAAAGGAGCCGCAATGATTAGAGAAACAAAAAACGAGGTTTATGAA
This sequence comes from Clostridium sp. DFI.1.208, assembly GCF_024463855.1. Taxonomy (NCBI): domain Bacteria; kingdom Bacillati; phylum Bacillota; class Clostridia; order Eubacteriales; family Clostridiaceae; genus Clostridium; species Clostridium sp. DFI.1.208. The sequence continues at coordinate 23,537 of NZ_JANGCA010000046.1, forward strand.
TTTATTGTAAAATGCACATTTGAATTTTGCAGCAATCAGCTATTGAAATGTGACTCCAGCTATTTGAGCAAACGTCTGAACATTTCTCGTTCACTTGCCTCACAGTATCTGAATGAATTTTACAGAGATGGTATCTTTCTGAAAATTCATACCCGCCCGGTATATTTTCTGGATAAGCACACGCTGGAAAGCGTATATCAGATCAAGCTGGAAAATGATGAATTTTACGATGAAAAAGAGCTGATGGATCAGTTTGGTAAAGCTTTGCGTACGAAGCGCAGCTTTTTGAAAGCTGTCGGACATGATACCTCTCTCAGCGAATGTATTCTGCAGTGCCAGTCTGCTATTAAATATCCTCCAAACGGTCTGCCGATTCTCCTTTACGGGGAACGCGGCGTAGGCAAAACCTTCTTTACACGCCTGATATATCAGTATGCTATCGAGGAAGCGCTCATAGATAAGGATGCCAGACTGGTCTTCTTCAATGAAAGCAATTATGAGGAAAGCAATGGCAGGGAAAAGGATGTACAAATCATCTTTGGAACCTATCTGGATGATGGCTCGCAGAAATATCTAGGCGGTTTGATAGCTAAAGCAAAAAATGGAATTCTGGTCATTGAGAATGTTGAACGGCTTTCGCCACAGTGCTACTTTCTATTGATTCAGTACATGCAAAGCGGGGAATATACGATTTCCTCGGGAAAGCAGGGAAAGGTATTCAAATCCAGAACACGGATTATCTTTACCAGCTGTATGGATTCCAGACAGAGTATACATAACGCTTTCTTTCACAGCATACCGATTATCTGTCATATCCCGAGCCTTCAAAACAGACCGATTGAAGATAAGGAAATGCTTATCATTGAATTTTTCAAAGAGGAAGGCTTGCGTTTAAAGAAAAATATTCTCATTTCCAGCAAAGCGTTTCTTGCACTGGTAAATCACACCTATGAAAACAATATTGAAGAATTATCCACCTGCATACAGTCAAGCTGTGCAAATGCCTATCTGTCACATGATGTGTCAGATGATCTGCATATCTATCTTTACCACCTCCCGGTATCCATCATCAATTCTCTGACGCTTGATAAAAGCAGCAGTGAAGAGGAATACATGATTGATATTTGCAAATATCTGCCACAGACAAAAAACGGAAGAATTATTGATTTTTTTGATTTCATCGTGATTGCCTATCGGGAATATGAAAAAGGAAGCATTGATCTAAAGCAGCTTCTCGAACGCTGTATCGATAATATGAATGTCTATTATGACTACATCGTATTTGAACATAAATATTACAATGCCCGTGTTCGCGCCTATGAAAAGGCCGTTTTAGACGTCTTTGAAAATATGCTGGACCGTTATGATATCTACATACCATCCAACTGTGCCTTCGTGGTGGCACGCGTTATCTACAGCTATATGCAGATGTTTTCTTCCATCCGCAGCTACGAGGTACAGCATGCTGATGAAATCAGTAAGGTCATTCACCTGTTAAAGGAGCATTATCCGACAGGCTATCGAAGTGCCATGGAGATTATGACAAAGATACGACAGACAATCGATGTGGAAATCAATGATATGAATCTGATTTTTCTGATTTTAAATATTCAGTTTTATAACCGTTCCATAGATAAATACCGTTATAACTGCATCATTATTTCACATGGCTATTCCACCGCCTCTTCCATTGCGGATGCGGCCAACAAGCTGATTGGAAGCCATATTATGGAAGGTATTGATATGCCCGTTACTACATCCATGGAAGACATCGTTACAAAGCTGAGGAAATATATCAACGATAACAGCATACGCAAGGATTTGATTCTGCTTGTGGATATGGGTTCTCTGGAGAATATCGGCAAGCAGCTGATTGAAGAATGCGGTATCAACATAGGTATTATCAATAATGTATCCACCAGAATGGCGTTGCACGTGGCCGGTGAAATACGAAGAAATATAGAGATGAAGGAGCTGCTGAGCAAGGTAAGCAGAGAAACGGTTTGTGAATATAAGATTTTCAGCAATATCAATCGCAAGAAGGCGATTATATTTACCTCAGAAACAGGAATGGAAGCTATCGAACGTGTTGTTCAGCTATTTAAAAACAGCATGCCTAGACAGATTGATATCAGTATTTTCGCCTACGACTGTCTCAGCCTTCAGAAAAATAAGGAACAGGATGATATATTCAAGCTGTATGACGTACTGTTCATTGTGACTACAACACGACTAAGGATTCGCAATGTACCGAGTGTACCAATGGAGGATGTCATTGCATTTAAGGACGTGGATGGCATAACCTCAACATTGAACAGCTATTTCACGAAGAGCGAGCAGGAACAGTTCAATCGCAATCTCATTAAGAATTTCACCTTGGAAAATGTTATGAACTACCTGACCGTTCTGAATGCGGACAAGCTGATCACCTTCATTGAAGAAGCGCTGGATCACCTGCAGGAGCTGCTGGGTATGCTGATTGCCAATGAAATCATGGTCGGCATGTACATTCATATATCCTGCATCATAGAGCGGCTGGTCATGAAAAATGATATTGTCCAGAAGGAACGGGGTTGCTCTTTGAATGTGGAACAGAAACGGTTTCAGAAAATGTTCAATGACAGCTTTGCAAAAATTATGGACTATTACAAGGTGAACATCCCTGTGCGTGAGATTTTGTATATGTATGATTATATATTTAAAAAGTAGTGCCTGAAGCATACGGAGGCCTGAGCTCACCACCGTATGTACGATAAGGAAAGAAAGGAGAGATTTGTATGATCAGCATGTTTCGTATCGACTTTCGTTTACTGCATTACCAGACTTCACAGGTGTGGCCGAAAAAGCTGGATATCAACATGATTGTTGTCGCTAATGATGCAGTGATACAGGACCCTCTGCGAATGAGCCTGATGAAAATGTCAGCTCCGGCAAATTGCGGATTAAAAATTCTATCTGTGGAAGCTGCAGGGGAGTATCTCACAGACCCGAAAAGCGAACGTCGAAGAATCGAATTGCTTGTTGAATCACCGAAGGATGCTCTGCGTATTATCCGCAGCGTACCCGGAATACAGCATCTGAATGTAGCGCTTATGAAAGGCGGACCGGGTAAGAAGATGGTATGTCCTTCCCTTGCCTTTGCCCCTGAGGATTATGATGACCTGCGCAGCATCGTAGACCTTGGTGTAAAAGCAGAATCCTATGTAACACCGGATGAACGTCCGGTATCCATTACGAAGTATTTATAAGAAAGAGGAGAAGTGAAACAACAGATATACGTTTGTGTTGTTTCATTGAAATTTACTCGCAGAAGGCGAGAGAATGGAGAACTTATGCAAACAGCAATCTTACTGGGCCTTGTATATGCATTCGCATGGTCCATGGACAATATCGCAGGAAGCTCCTTTATGGACAGACCAATTGTATGTGGTGCCTTGACAGGTCTGGTCATGGGGAATTTTGAACAGGGGCTCGTTATTGGGGGAACACTGGAGCTGGTATGGATGGGATTTATCAGCTATGCCGGTATCATTAACGGAGAAACACGTATTGGGGCAATTCTGGGAACCTATTTTGCACTGGCAACAGGGAACAGCTTTGATGTCGCTATCTCTATTGCTATGCCAATCGCGATTTTGGGCGGAAATGTCTCCAATGCCTACAACATCGTTGTCAGTTATCTGATGCATCGCTGGGCTGACAAATGGGCTGCGGAAGGAAATTATAAGAAAATCGGTCAGTTTCACCTTGGTGTCGGTTTTGTAAAGCTTTTCTTTATGACAGCCATTGTATTCCTTACCGTGCTACTGGGAACCGGTGCAATTACATCGCTAATTAACGTCATTCCGGAGAATATTCTTAACGGGCTTGGCAAGGCCGGAGAAATGCTGACTGCTGTCGGATTTGGTATGCTTTTAAACATCCTCTGGGATAAACGCTTTATCGGCCTGTATTTTGTAGGCTTTGCAGTAGCTGCATTCCTGAATCTGAATGTCATTGCAATTACCATCATCGCAACAGGACTTGGCTTTGTTGCCATGTATGCATCAAAGGACGAGAAGGGAGAAGACGCATATGAGTGAGAAAACGTTTGAAATCACAAAATCAGATTTACATAAGGTCTTTTGGCGCAGTATACCGATTGAAATTTCCTATAACAGTGAGCGATTGCATAATATGTTTTATGTATATTCCCTGACCCCGATATTTAAAAAGATTTATAAGGATGACCCGCAGGGAATGCGGGATGCTCTGGTACGGCATATGCAGTTTTACAATACCTGTCCGCAGTTCGAGGCAATCGTTGTTGGTATTGTTGCAGCGCTGGAAGTGAAAAATGCGGAATCCGGCAATACGATGGGACCTACGATCGAAGCGGTCAAAACCTCATTGATGGGACCTACAGGTGTTATCGGTGATGCCTTCTTTCAAACCGGCGGCTTTCGTATCATATCCGCGAGTATCGGTGCCTCCATGTGTATCGCAGGCAATCCGTTTGGTCTGCTTCTCTATTTCCTGATTTATAACGTACCGAATTATCTGGTGCATTGGTGGGGGATTCATCAGGGCTTTAAAATGGGCTCCGTCTTCATTGAAAAGGTCGTTAATTCCGGTGTTTTGCAAAAAATTACAGATTTATGTCTGATTGTCGGACTTAGTGTGGTCGGTGCGCTGACGAGTGCATATGTATCGTTGTCCACTCCATTGCAGATCAGCTATGGAAAGGAGCCTATCATTATTCAGGAGCTGTTTGATCAAATCTGTCCGAATCTTCTACCACTGCTGCTGACACTGTTATGTGCATGGCTGATGCGGAAAAAGAATGTTAAGCCAACTGTTTTGATGATCTGGGTTATCATTATCGGTGTCATTCTGGGCTCCTTCGGTATCATCTGATATGGAAAATGCTAAGACAACAGCAAAGGAACAGGAATGCTCTGCACTATTGCGGGCTATTGCTGATCAGCCTTTGCTTATCCGCAGTCTTTTGAAGCATAAGAAAGAGCTCACTGAGGATTTCGTTCAGCATTTTCTGACGCATTCAGTCAAAAAAGTTTACTTCTGTGCACAGGCATCCGGAACTTTTGTAGGAAATATGCTTGCCCCCTGTATGGAACAATTGCTGCAGGTGGAAACAGAGGTATGCAACCCAGCTTCTTTTCCTGCGTATTTTCAATTCAACATCAATCAGCTGTATAAACCGGACGAGCTGCTTATGCTCTGCCCTGCACATTCAGGAACAACTACGGGTCCTATCCGCATGGCACAGGAATGTAAACGATTGCATATTCCAGTAATATGTACGACAGTCAATTCAGCATCTCCGCTTGCAAAGCTGTCGGATATCGTCATCGGCAAGTGTTGCGGTTTTGAGGAAAGCTTTATCGAAACACGTACCCACATGGCCTCCTTGATGATTTTCTTTCTTTGTATCATAGAAACAGCAAAACAGAAAAAGATGCTCTGTGAGCAGGATTACACATATTATCAGCAATACTTTTCCAGATTAGCAGACAGTATTGATCGTATTATAAGAGATACAGCAGACTGGTATAAAGACCATAGGGAGCTGCTGCAGACGAAAATGATTGCACGCTATATCGGAGCAGGACCGTATTATGCTGTTGCACAGGAAGGCGGATTGAAGATAGCGGAGGCAACAGCCATTGCTTCTCTGGTATATGAGCAGGAAGAATTTATGCATACGGGTACCACGCAGATTCAAAAGGATAGTTTGTTATTTCTGATTGCCCCTAGCGGTGTACAGGAAACACGAATGCTGGAGCTGATCCGCTGGTGTCGCTTATATAGCGATTATGTAATTCTAATCGCAGAACATTCTCATCCATTAAAAGATTCAAAAGCATTGCTGTGCCACTTTCAAAATGATCCGTATTGCAGCGTCATGGAATATATGGTACCCTTTCAAATGCTTGCTTACCTGCTTGCAAAAGATAGAGGGCTGAGTGTTGTTCATGCGGCAAATGATGGTGCTTCTGCTTATCTGAAGACGCACACAGAGGAGGTATGATTCATGAAATACATCATAGCGACCCATGGATATCTTGCGGATGGCTATGTCAGTTCCATACAGGTGTTAACAAAAAAGAACAATATTTACGCTATTAACGCCTATGTTGATGACAGGGATGCTGCACAGCAATTAAAAACACTCATTGAATCATTTGAGAACCAGGAGGAAATCATCATTTTCACCGATCTTATGTGCGGAAGCATGACACAGGCGGTAGCTCCCTATCTGAACAGATATAATGTGCGCTGCATAACTGGAGTCAATTTACCGTTGATTCTGGAATTCGTTTTAACGACAAGTACCATCGATGATGCATATATAGAACACACCATTCAGGAGGCACAAAAACAGATGGTGTTTGTCAATCATTTGTTGAAAGAGGTATAACGAAAATGTATACAGAAGTATTTAGAGAATACTCATCTGTATACATTTTTTCTATATGATTATGAGAAAAATACACTTGCCAGGTCTCTTCTGAATTACGCAGAGCTTGATAGGAAGAGATGATACGCTTTAACCTATTCTTCCATTATATTTTAATTACTCTGCAGCACCTTCACATATTTATAGAAGGTCGCCTTTTTCAGTGAGGTCCTTCTGCGGTAGGTCTCCAGTGGGATATGGTTCTTCTGACAGTATTCCACCTGTTCCTTGAAATCCTCCGGCAGACTCGCACGCGGTCTCCCATAGCTCCCCGCTCCCTCTTTCTTCTTCTCCAGTGCCTTCACGATCCCCTTATACTGCGCCTTCTTCAGCTCCTCCCGCTTCTTTCGTTCCTCTCGCTTCATCAAATACAGGATGTCCAGATATACATCCGGGGATATCCGCGCATCCTTCACCTGTAGACGGATATCCTTTTCCCCACAGTAGCGCAGCTTCTCCTCCAGATCCTGCTCATCCCTGCAGAACGCACTCAGCGACAGCACCTCCAGCACATCCTTCTCCATCAGCTTCCCCTTCAGCTCTCCCCAGTTGTCCTCATATCTTCTTACACACATACCTTCAACTCTCCTTACGTCTCTTCCTTACCCTGCTTCCCTTTCCGCTCTTTTTCATATACAGGCCGCCGACCAGGCTCACTCCGAGGAACCCGGCTGCCGCAAACATCGCCGTGCTTCCCAGCGCCAGCTTCTGATCCACCCTTCGGCTTCCACCGACCAGTCCGCTCACCCACGTGTTCAGACTCTTCTCCTCCACCGGCAGACTGCGCTGTGAAAACACATAGTCCTTCCCCGGTGCCATCCTCACCTCGATGATGTTCTCCTCGTCGATTTGCAGGTCCTTTCGGATGTAGACCAGATCCCGCTGTTCTACCGAATACTGATACACTCCGTATGTGTGATCCCAGCTCGCAGGTACTCCGATCCCGATATACACCGGTACCTTGAGCTGTGCCTGCTCGCACTGCAACAGATACACGATATCGTTCGTCCCTGCCATCTGGTACATGCTCTTCTTATGCTCACACTTCGCGCCGAACTCGAACTGCAGCTCTTCCTCCTTCAGCTCCTTCACATCCTCATACAGGATGCGCAGACGGTAGTGCATCTTCCCTTCGCTTCTGTCCACGACGCGCATCACGATGTTCTTCTGCTCTTCCTTCGCCTTTTCGATCAGTGCCGGATAGATCGTCAGATGCTCCTGCTTCTCCTCCCAGCGATAATACACGACGCCCTTTTCTCCGGTGCCGTCCCTGCGGATCCCATAGACCTCCTGATTCGCATCTGCGATATTCGGTCGCAGACTCATCAGCGAAGCATTCTTCCCGCCGTTTTCCTTGCCTTTTCCTGTCTCATTCTCTTTCTTGGAGGTGGTCTCTTTATCCTTATCTCCCGGTGTCTTGTCCTTCTCCGGAGCTATCGGGTCTTCCTTCTTCGGTGTATCCGTATCTTTGGGGTCTTCCTTCGACGGATCGTCCACCACCGGCACATCGATATCGATGTCACTGTCCACATTGCCGTACAGTGCGCCGTACATCTCTCCCTCCATCTCCTGGGAATAGGGGAGATCCGTCACGATGCTCCCGTTCTCATCATGCTCATTCGCATCCTCTGCCTGCACGCTCTGCAGGCTCATCGTCATCAGGATCATGAGCAGGATCGCTGCCTTCTTCATGTCTTTACACCTCCTCTCAGTTCAGTATGTGTACGACATTCTCCGTCACTGCCTCTCCTACGAACTGCTCACTCT
>NZ_JANGCA010000047.1:0-30875 GCF_024463855.1 Clostridium sp. DFI.1.208
CTGCATGAACTCTCGCATTATTGCTTTTCGTGGCGTATCCTTTTTTCTTACCATTTTAAAAACCTCCAAACCGAGTAATTTTATCTTACATCAGTTTAGAGGTTTACACAATCTTTGGGATACTCCCTGTAGATACGAAACATACTTACAGGAGGAAAAATACTATGAACACATCTTTTGCTATATTCCCATTAATTGGGATAAAAATTTTATTTTATGTGTCTACTTGACAGGGATCAGATCAAGGACGCGGCTCTTTTCATTATCAAACAAAGTGCAAAAAGTCTTGAACTGAATATGACAAAACAGCTGATGGGAAATCAGCTCATTTTATCTTTTTCAAACATTGTATCATAACATTCAGGCATATCATTTAATATGTTTTATCATCACTAAAATCATTTAATTCAGCCAGAACCCATTGTGGAACTTCTTCTTCGCACCCGCATTTCTTGCATTTCATAGATACACTTTTTCTTTATAGTCGCTCATCCTGGTGGATATTGTGTGCAGAAGGATGATATGGAGAAGGCGGATATCATCGTCTTTGGAACATTGGTGTACTTTTATAATATGAGTGCACACTGAAAACACTGATTGATTGCACCTGTCCTCGCTATATGTCATTAGGCAATGAAGATTATATCATCATGACGGCACCAGATGAGGTTTGTACACAGATGCAGCATGTGCTGGAAAGTTTCCGTGGATTATTTGACTGTCATGATGGTATGCGCTGCAGGTGTTATTTATGGCCTGGGGGACATATGAGATGGGGAATATCGATACATGCGTAGCTATGAAGAAAGCCTTTGAAGCAGGAAAACATTATAGAGGTTATAGAAGTGATATATGAAATCATAACATGTATCACTTTTCTTAGTACCAATATTTACCTCATTTGCGAACACGTTATAACGTATTGACGGAATTTTCTATTTATTTTGTATTTTTGGGGTTCATATGCTCATTTCAGACTGTATATAAATAAATTTTAAAATATTTTATATCATCTGTCGACAGCTATGGTTATAACGTGGTATACTCAGGTTATAACAAGTGGGGTGTTAACCATGGGAAAAAAGTTCAGTCTGGACAGAGATTCAAAAGCGCCGATCCATCAGCAGCTCTATCGCTTCATCAAAGAGTGTATTGACGATGGAACATTCAAAGAAAGGGAGGCGATTCCATCCGAAAAAGATATGCAGGAACTCTTCGATGTCAGCCGGATTACGGTAAGAAGAGCCATATCAGACCTGGAACATGATGGGTATCTGCGTAAAATACGCGGTAAAGGTACCTTTGTAGAACGTATCAAGAAGGAGAAACCCTTGTCTTCTTTCACGAGTTTCAGTGGAGATGCAAAGGTGAAAGGTGACAAACCGGGTTCTATTATTCTTGCGTGTCGTAAAATGGAAGCAAGTGTTAAAGTAGCGGACAGGCTGCAGATTGAGCCAGGTGAGAGTATCACCTATCTTAAACGTCTGCGTCTGTTGAATGGTAAGATTATCGCTCTGCATGAATCCCATATCAGTTCAAGAATTGGTATTGAGATATGCGAGGATGATTTTGATACAACGACGTCTTTGTATGAATATTTGGAAGAGAATGGCATATCTCTGGGAAGTGCTGATGAGACATTGGAAGTGAAGATGGCCAGTTTTGAACTGCGCAGGGATTTGTTTTTGGAAGAAACACAGCCGCTGGTATACAAAGAGCGCGTCACCTACGACAGTGAAGGACATCCGGTTGAGTTCTCACAAAACTCGTATATAGCGGAAACTTACAAATATTACGTACATATCGTCAATGTGAAAGATGGAGGTAATCGTTCGTGAAACGATATGATTTTCACTCCCATTTGGGAAAGACAAGATCAGGGGATGCCAACAGTGCTGCACAGCTCGTAGAGGATTTGAAGGCATTCGGAATCAGCAAGGTCGGTATCTGTTCCTTATCTGGCAATGGAATGCGCGCACAGAATGATTTGGTCTATGAGGCCATGTGTGAATTTCCCGAAGTGATTGAAGGATATGCAGATATTGATCCCAAAGCACCTGATGCAATAGATGAAGTACATCGGACATTAGGTGAATGCCATATGAATGGTGTCAAATTCATGCCATGGAAACATGGTTATGCAGCCGAAAACTGCCCAAGCCTTGGTGGTGTGCTGGATGCCATTGGTGAATATGGTGTTCATGTACAAATACATGGAGGGGCAAGCCCGCTGTGTACGCCGTTTGTATGGATTGAACATGCGAAGAAACGCCCGCATATGAAATTTGTGTTCACTCATATTTGTGGCCGTGAATTTGGACACGCATGTATTGAAGCAATCAAGAACCTGGATAATTTCTGGGTGGAAACAAGCGCCAATATGGAAGCAGATATCCTGCAGGAAGCCGTAGATGTATTAGGTTCAAAGCGGATACTGTTCGGTACGGACTGGCCATATAAACCAACAAATATCGAAATACAGAAGCTGTATCATCTGGGACTTGATGAGGATGAGCTTGAAGATGTCTTCTGGCGTAATGCGCAGTTTCTATGGGAGCGATAACGAAACAGGAGGAAGTATGTTATGTCAGTTACAACTATGAGAATTGATGATCGTCCGATTCATGGACAGATCGTAACACGATGGATTGCGGATGCACAGGCAGACACGATTCTGATTGCCGATGATATGGCAGCAGGTGATGCAACACAGCAGATGCTTCTGAAACTTGTGGCACCTGCCAATATCAATCTGCTAATCAAAACGATAAATGAAGCAGCACAGCTGCTGGCATCGAGTGAACTGGATGATAAAAAAGTTCTGCTGATGCTGCGTAACCCTGCAACAGCGTTGGCACTATGCAATTTGGGATTTCATATTGATACCATCAATGTGGGAAATATCAGCAATGCACGTTCAGAAACAGGAAGAAAGAAGCTGTTGAGTTTCATCTTTGTGGAAGCACAGGATGTGGAATGTCTGAAAGCACTGGCAGCCAAAGGTATCCATCTGGATATTCGTGCCGTACCAAATGACAAGAGCATTGATGCAATGGAACTGCTGAAAAAGTATTAACAACATACACAGAACATAACAGTGAAGAAAGGGATAAAAAAATGGAAAATCTATTATTGAAAGCAATTATGGTCAGTATCTTCATGTGGATAACATTCTTTGATAAATATGTCACACAGTTTTTCACATACCGTCCTATCGTGGTAGGACCGATTGTCGGGGCAATCATGGGAGATATCAATATCGGGCTGCAGGTCGGCTGTACAATTGAGCTGATGTTTCTGGGGCAGGTATTTGTTGGTACGGCGCTGCCTCCAGAAGAGACCTTCTCAACTGGTATTGCTGCCGCATTCGCATGTATATCCGGTAATCAGCAGCTTGCACTTGCGACGGCATTACCATTAGCGATACTTGGTCAGATGGGTATGTATTTCCGTAACATGGCATTGTGTGTATGGACACAGCATCGCATGGAAGCTGCTGTTGAGCGTGGAAGTAAAATTGGTATCATCATGAATACACAGGTGTGGCCGAATATCTTCAATCTAATTTTGTTTGTCATTCCGACTTTCATGGCAATCTACTTTGGGGCTGATGCTGTACAGGCAATCATTGATGCTGTACCAAAGGTGATTATTGATGGTCTTGCTGTTGGTGGTGGTATGATCGGTGCTGTTGGACTGGCATTATTGTTACAATCCATCAATGTAAAAGGAATTTGGTATTATTTCATCATAGGATTCTTTTTCTCAAGTTTTTTGAAAATTGGAAACATCGGAATCACACTGGTTGCAGTTGTCTGTGTCGCTATGGCGTACTACAATGACAATAAGCAGGAAGCATAAGGAAAGGGGTATATGGACATGGCTGAAATTAATACAAAACTTACAAAAAAAGATTTATGGAAACTGTTCTTCTATTCTGAAGGATTTGTTACCGGCTTCAACTATGAAAAACAGGAAGCCCCTGGATTCGTCTTCTCCATGATTCCGGTGCTGGAAAAAGTATACAGCGATCCAGAAGAGAAAAAAGACGCGTATCGTAGACATACAGAACTGTTCCTTACAGAAGCGCGTCTTTCTCACTTCGTCATTGGTTTAACAGCCGCAATGGAAGAACGCAATGCCAATGAACATGACTTTGATCCTGTCAGTATCGGTGCCATTAAATCAGCACTTATGGGACCTCTCGCTGGCATTGGTGATTCCCTGTATCATGGAACACTGCGTCCGATCATGGCAGGTTTGGCTATCTCCATGGTTATCGCCAGCAATTATACAAGTGTTCTAGGGCCTGTTATCTTTGTTGCTGTTATGGCAATCGTAGGTCAGGTAATACGTTACATCGGTATTTTCAAAGGCTATGAAAAAGGAGTCGCATTTGTAGGTGCCATGCAGAGCAGTGGTATGATTTCCAAGATGACACGTTATGCAGGTATTGCTGCTTATGTTGTCATTGGTGGCTTCGTAAGTAACTTTGTTTCTATGTCAATTCCATGGTCTTATATGGCTGGTGAGACAGAGGTAAGTATTCAGACGACACTGGATAGAATGGTTCCAGGTCTTCTGCCTGTATTATATACATTGCTGATGCTATGGCTGATGAAGAAAAAGAAAGCCAATCCAATTCTGCTGATGCTGTTGACCATGGCAGTTGGTGTCATCGGTTATGCATGCGGTATCCTGGCTTCATAAGGTATTCGATATGATAATCGATTATCACGCACATCTGAAATGGAACCGTGACAGCGATACTTATGATGTCGAAAGCTGTCTCCATGATATGGATGAAAATAAAATTGATATGAGAATGATATCTGCCCTTGAAGGGTATGATATCGTTCATCAGAATAATGTGGTTGCTGAAGCAATAAAACAGCATCCTGATAAACTGATCGGCTGTGCAGTTTTGAATCCGAAGGAACGTGATGTGATGAAAGAACTGCATCGGGTGATTGATATGGGTGTGTTTTCCGCGATAGAGCTAGACTCTAATGAACACTGTTACTTTCCGGAAATTGCACCTCATATGGAAGAAATTATGACAGTCTGTGAAGAAAAAGGTATCATTGTCAACGTGTTTACGGGATGGGGTTGTCGCACCATGCCGGCACAGTGGGCATTCTATGCGGATCGTCATCCAGATCTTGTTATGGTTCTTCTGCATATGGGGACCACGGACTTTGGATATGGATGTGTGGAACTGGTAAAGAATCGCAAAAATCTGTTTGTTGAGACATCCTGCATGTATGAATTTCCTATTCTGCGCAAAGCATTTGCCAACATACCACAGGACAAGTTTTTGTTCGGCACCCATTATCCACATAAATTCAGCGATTGTTCCATTCACACATTTGATCTTCTGAAAATGGAATCATCGCTTTCAGAAGCGTTATATAACAAAAACGCACAGCGTCTTCTTCACTTATAGGACGTGTAAGCAAGGAGGATATATATGTATAGCAAAGAAGAAATGAGGGAACTGCTGCCTTCTGCTGCGGTATCAAAATTTGATGATATCGTATACAGTCGTGTGCTCGGCGCTAATGCCCATACCCGCCTGATTCAGAAGATCCTTCTGGATATTGCGGATCAGGATCTGGACAGTGAGGAAATGCTGACTCTTTTAGGGAAGTGTGCACAGTTCTTTAAGGATACCAGAGGGCAGAACAGTCGTGCCATTTACAATGCCATTATGATATTTACACGAGGATATGAACATCTTCATGGTCATGATGTAGAAGAAATACGACAGATTGTCAAAGAACAGATTACAGCGTATGATAAACAGGCAAAAAAGGATACAGAAACATTAGTATCTTATGGTGTACATCTTTGTGAAAATATGGAATCTATTATGATATTCGATTATTCAAGTACTGTAGATGCTTTTGTATCCGCACTGCCTTCTGGGCGTCACATTTATATCTGTGAAAGCAGGGCACTTGATGGCGGACGTCCGTTTGTGAAAAATGCACTTGCAAGTGGTCACCATGTCCACTTCATTCCAGATACAACAATGCTGTCTGCCATGAAAAAATGTCAGGCTGTCTTCATAGGAGCAGAAACGATCTATCCGGATGGTACGGTATTCAACACGATCGGTTCTGATATCGTTGCGATGCTTTGCGTCACCATACATAAACCACTCTATGTGTTGACTCCGCTGATCAAGCTTGATATGCGTCCGCTGGAAGGTTATGTACGCTGCTCTGCCATGCCATTTGACTATGGTGAACGACTTGCATCTCATTGGGATGAGGATGTCCGCTCAAATGTAGATTTCAGCGGATTCAAACTTTTGGAAATTGAAGCTGAAATGATTCGTGGCTATATAACTGAAAAAGGCATATTGCCTCCTTCTGGACTGTATGTGGAAGCCAGGGCGTATGCAAAAGAACTGGAGGAACGTCAATGAGTATAAAAAAAACAGATTTTCCATTAGCCCTTTGTATGATTCAGCCGGAACCATGCCCTGGAAGTTATCGCAATACTGGTATGTCTTTTCAGGAAGTTATGGATATTAGTATCAAGGAAGTGGAAATGATACAGAACACCGGTTTTGACGGCTATATCATACAGAATCGTAATGATGCACCTGTAAAGCAGATAGCATCCCCCGAAACGATTGCCTATATGAGTGTGCTTTCTTATGAACTAAAACGCCGCTTTCCCAACATGATTCAGGGAATTCTGATTGATTGGGATGGTGTAGCATCACTTGCTGTTGCAGATGCGGTACAGGCAGATTTCATACGGATAGAACATACTTATACTGGTATGGAAGTAGGATATGCAGGATTGATGCATGCACAGTGTGTGGATGTATGCATGATGCGCAAACGTCTTGGATCTCGTATTCCTGTATATGCAGATGTACAGGAAATACATTATGAACAGATTGGTGGAAAGAAGATTGTCGATGCTGCATGGGACAGTGTACAGAATGCCTTTGCGGATGGACTGTTCATCGGTGGGCGCACGACAGAGGAGAGCATGCAGATCTATCATGATGTGCGCAAACGTCTTGGTGATGATGTACCGCTGTTTCTCAGTGCTGGATCCAATGGTGATAACATCAGAGAAATACTGACCTGTTATGATGGTGTGAGCGTAGGGACATGGGTCAAGAATGGAAATATGAAAAATCCGATTGATCCTGAAAAAGCACGCATCTTCATGGACGGCGTAAAAGAAGCACGCAGACTGCGTAATAACAGATAAAAAGATGTATTCCCTTTTTATCTTCCATAAGAAAGGATAAGACATATTGCATGTGTCAGGTAACAATATGAATATGGAAATTATTATCATGGGACATGGTCACTTTGCTAGTGGGTTGTACAGTACGCTGGAACTGATTGGCGGTGAACAAGAACATGTGGCATGGATCGATTTTACAGAAGATAAAGATATGGATGGACTGCTGGAAGAACTCAAAGAGACAGCTGACAAGATGAGTGAATGTGATAATGTGCTGATTGCGTGTGATTTAGATGGTGGTACGCCTTATAAGACCGCACTGTTATATAGTATGCAACATCAAGATGTAGAAATCGTCTCTGGTATCAGTTTTCCATTTCTGCTGGAACTCTCTCTGACAAGAGATATTGTGGATGATATGGATACATTACTGGAAACGACCATGAACAGTGCTAGAACTGCCATGAAGCGATTTGATCTTTCACAGATGGGCATGTGATATGAAAACATGTATTCATCAGGGTATCATACTGCTGGAAAATGGTGAATTTACTGGCGATATTGTATTTGAAGACGAAAAAATCTTAGCTCTTGGAGAGAATCTTGTGGATATGGCAGATTATGTTGTTGATGTATCCGGCTGTTATGTGTTTGCTGGAGGCATCGATGAACATACACATTTTGGTTCCTTTAACAGCTGTTCTTTTGAGACATCAGAAGCAGCTGCCCTTGGTGGTACGACAACAGTTGTTGATTTCGTCGATCAGGAAAAAGGACAGTCGCTGAAAGAGGCGCTGATGTCACAGCAGGAAAAGGCAGCGCGTTATCCTTATATTGATGTTGCTTTTCACAGCATGTTGATGGATATACGCGAGGAAGTCATCGAAGAAATTCAGGAACTGCCTGGATATGGCGTTTCTGCGTTAAAGGTATTTACGGCCTATAAAGGGACACCATACTATGCAGATGATGCATCTATACTGCGTGTTATGCAGAAGATTCGAAACAGTGGACTGTTGCTGATGGTACATGCGGAGAATGCGGATATGATTGCCTGCAGAACAGAAGATCTACTTAAAGAAGGTTGTATTGCGCCAAAATATCATGCTGATGCTCGAGATGTACAGAGTGAGGCAGAAATGGTAGAGCGAATGATTGCTTATGCAAAATGGTGTGATATTCCAATCTTTTTTGTGCATATTTCCACAAAAGAGGCTCTTTTAAAAATCATGAATGCAAAACGCGAGGGGCAGCCTGTATTTTGTGAAACATGTACCCATTATTTGATATTGAATGAAGATGATCTTGCAAAAGAGGGACTTCTGGGTGCACGTTATATATGCTCACCTCCACTGCGTAAAGAACAAGATCAAGATGCATTGTGGCATGGAATTCATGAACATATGATTGAGGCTGTAAGTTCTGATCATTGTGCAGTTAGCGGCGGATATAAAAAGAAGATCGAAGCGTATCATGATTTCTCTAAAGTACCTAATGGTGCGCCAGGTGTGCAACATCGTCTACAGATGTTGTGGAGTGAAGGGGTCTGTAAACAGCGCATCAGCAAACAAGAGTTTGTACAGATGTTCTCTTCTGGACCAGCTGATGTATGCGGAATTACAAAGAAAGGAAGACTTCAGCCCGGTTACGATGCAGATATCGTTATTTATGACCCTGAAGGCCATCAAACTCTGCAAGACAGTGATGCACATGAAGGCATCGATTATGCAACTTTTGCCGGACATGAAGTCTTTGGCAAGATACGTGCAGTCTATCTGAGAGGTATACAGATTGTGAACCATAATGAGTATATAGGAAAGGGAACAGGCAGAATCATAAAATTACAGTCATCCCTGTGTTATGGATATAGAGAAAAGGATAACGGTCAGTGACTGTTATTCTTTTTATAAATTGGAGGTGAGAGTTATAACGATTACTCTGAATATTATATGTAATAGCGTACAAAAGGTGCAGATGATACAACACTTGAAATTAAAGAATTATAATGATAGAACAGCGAGCGGACATCATTTTTGGCAGAGTTCGGGTAAGATCGGGCTTTTATTTTTGAGCATTCACATAATTTCACACAAAATTATTAAAAGTAAATATTGAAAATGTATCTTTATATGAATATAATATAGTTGCTTATATTCTAATCTAATCTAAGCGCTTATCGTCAGAAAGAGATACCTATCATTGATACAATGAGGGTATCTCTTTTTCTGTCTCTTTTATCCAAAAAAAGGAGGAACATAAACAAAATGCTAAATGCAGGGATTATTAGAAAGACAGAATTAAAAAGAAATTACATGATGGCTACAGATAACCAAAATAGAAAAGCCATCGTTGTCATGGAGAATACGATAAAAAAAACAAAGCTGCAATCTTATCTACAAATAAATAATTATCAGCCACATAATATATGTTTCATACAGAAGGGAAATAACTACCCTACTATTCTTATCGCGATGATCCACAGCTTCCGCCCAGATGATCTAATCGTATTACGTGCGGATGAATTATCGTCGGATCCTGCGGCTGTGCAGGACATTCTCGACATATCGTTCCGTATGAAAATAAGAGTCATTTCTATCCTAGATCGCATTACGGTCAAGGCTCAAGGTGCTTATCTACGAAAGATGGAACATATGACTTTCACAAGTGTTGTCAGACAGAGGACCGGCAATTTCTGGAGAGCCGACATTTATGATAAATTAGGGATAGAAAATAAAGAGATAAAAAAGAAAAAGCGAATCGGCATATATTGTCGTGTATCCACCAGAGAACAGACGCTCGGCTACTCCATAGATAATCAAAAAAATAAATGCCAGGACTATATGCATTTATTTAATGATGATTATACTGAGGCGGTGTTGTATATAGATGAAGGACATTCTGCTTCGACACTTGAGCGTCCTAGCATCAAACAAATGCTGCAGGATGTCAGGGATCGAAAGCTGGATGAGATTATCATTTACAAACTAGATCGTTTGACCAGGAATGTGATCGATACATATGAACTCCTGAATATGTTTGCAAATAATGATGTGAACCTTGTAGCAGTCATGGATAATCTGGATATCACTACAGCGAATGGAAAACTAGTCGTCGGCATCCTTGCTATCTTTGCCCAATGGGAAAGAGAAACGATTGTCGAGAGAACAAATGACGGTCTGTTGCAGATGGCAATGGAAGGAAAATATCCGAAAAGTGGGGTCCTTCTTGGTTATTCTAAAGATAAAGAAAAATATCTAACCATCAATGAAGAGACGGCCCCTATCATAAAAAGCATATTCATGTATGCCAAAGCCGGCTATCCACTGTCTGATATACGAATAAAAATCAAGGAAATATACGATTACAAATTACGCACGGATCGAATAAAAAGAATTATTTTTGAAAATGGATATTATGGTGAATTTACCTATAAAGACTATGTCTTCCCCGATGTGATGCAAGCAATCGTTAGTAAAGAGGATGCAATGGAAGCTAAAAAAGTAGTCGGAAAAAGAAGCGTTGCATACGGTAAAGAACAAAATAAATTTTATTATAGAAATAAAATAACGTGTAAGAACTGCGGAAATATCTTAGGCGGTATTCCAACATATAAGAGGAATAAAAAATATTATTACTATTATTGTAAAAAGTGCAATCAGAGGATCAACCAGGATGTGATTTGTCATCAGGCAATACATGATATGATCACGCATATAGATAAAGCAGATTATACAAGAGAAGCAGAAGATATTCTAAGAGATATCAATAGACTGCAGCGTAAGCTTAAAACGGTCTCCAGACAATATGCAGAAGATTTCCTCTCGGATGAAGCATACGATACTATCGTAAAATCCATCAATTTAAAATTAAATAAAGAGAAAGCAAGGTTCGGAAAAATAAAGATCGTAAATGGTTATAATTGGAATGAGCTGTCAGACAGTGAAAAACGA
This sequence comes from Clostridium sp. DFI.1.208, assembly GCF_024463855.1. Taxonomy (NCBI): domain Bacteria; kingdom Bacillati; phylum Bacillota; class Clostridia; order Eubacteriales; family Clostridiaceae; genus Clostridium; species Clostridium sp. DFI.1.208. The sequence goes on from NZ_JANGCA010000047.1 coordinate 11,169, forward strand.
GGATTTATCGAACAGACTATATTAACGATGTATGTTGATTTAAGTAAAAAAGAAATCATTAAAATCGAATATCATGAGAATGATAATGAGAAAAAGTGACTATTTTGAAAAAAAGTATGGTAAATTGACATGAATCATGGTATAGTATTCATGACGATAAGCCAAGGGTTAGAAAAGAATATAGGTAGATACAAAAGAGTCAGAAATATAAAAATACTATATATGGTTCGTATATGTAACACATGTGGCACCATTTAACACATATCTCACACATATATTTGTGTGAGTTTTTATTTATTGTATGTAAAATACACACTCTGTTTGGATATTTTATATTCATCTTTGCGGAGTGTGCTTTTTTCATGTGTTTGCGTACAGGTTGGGGAAATACATGATTTCCGTACTTTACTTTCTTAAACATACAAAACAAGCCTTATGATGTTACTAAGGCTCACTCTACCTGTTGTTGGCGAAACATTAGTTTATTAAGGTGTTCCTTGTATTTGATTACAAGGTCATGATTGAATGGCACCACAATGCCCTCAACTTCATAGGTAAGCTAAATGCATCTTTACTATAATTATTAAAAAAATAAGCATTGTAATCACTGTATAATATCGATATAATTTATGTATAATCATGACATATGAAGGAGCGTGATTTTATGTATATAAAAGCATCCGCATCATTGAGAAATGATTACTCTGCGATTTCAAACCCTGCAAAAGAAACAAAAGAACCAGTTTATATCACGAAAAATGGTGAAGGTGATCTTGTGGTAATGAGCATTGAAGCCTTTGAAAAGAGAGAACAAATGCTTGCACTTCGAGATCGTGTACGACAGGCAGAACAAGAGAGGTTAACTGGTAAAAATAGTAAGAGTATAGCTGAAGCAAGGGCGATTTTAAGGAATCGTATGAATGAAATATAAAATAGAGATTCTGCCTGCCGCATTAGAGGATTTAAAGCAAATTGAGGATTATTATGCTTTACAATTTGATATGGATACTGCAATTATAATCTAAATCTATAGTAGTGGAATGAGGTGATTACATGATAAGCTATGAGCCACTGTGGAATACACTAAAAGAAAAGCAAATATCTCAATATACCTTAATAAATAAGTATCATATAAGCACTGGAACATTAGATGCATTTCGTAAAGGAAGCAATGTGACATTAAATACGTTACATGATCTATGTATGATACTGGATTGTGATATACAGGATGTAGTAACCTTTAGACCAGAAAAATGACCTCGCTAGCCAAGGGCATTTTTATTTTATCAAATTGCTAATGTAATCGTGTAATTTGCTCTTCCTTACCGTTGAATCCATACACTCTCGAAACAGTCAGGCTGTCACACTGCTGTTTATGTATATGAGCAATGCTGATATGCAATATGTGCTGACAGGGAGAACTACAATGCGTGCTTTACATATATGCTTAATACCTGATCATCAAGAACCCATGATTGCACTAGAAAGCTGTATTGCTTTAAAGGAGTAAGACTACGCAGAGAAAAAAGGCTATGAAGCTGGCAGATGGAATAAAAGTTTGACTTGGGAATAGTGAGATTTGGTGGTAATCTGACAGAAGTATATGGGGGATAAGCTTGTATTAGGAAATGAATTGTAAAAGCAAACATTGTAAGAATATGGAAGGTAGTATGTCTTCTCTTATATTGGACTATCATATCCCTGCTTATGGTAACAAGCACACCGTAAAAGCTGCACAAGACTGTTCGATGGCAATTCATCCATGAAGAAATGGTGTATAATAACAGAAATAAGCATTTAGATGCGTAAGGGAGATGACGTTGTGAAAATTACAAATAAGGAAATTGATGCGGGTAACGCATTTGATTGGGGGCGGACATCAAAGGATTATGCAAAGTATCGGGATATTTATCCCGCTGTGTTTTATGAAAAAATTGCAGAACGGGGATTGTGTGTCGCAAATCAGCGGGTGCTTGATTTGGGAACAGGAACCGGTGTTTTGCCAAGGAACATGTATGCCTATGGCGCCAACTGGACAGGAACGGATATTTCCCGGCAGCAGATTGAAGAGGCGAAGGCACTGGCACAGCAAATGAACCAGAATATATCCTATATCTGTGTACCTGCTGAGGATATCAGCTTTTCCAGCCATAGCTTTGACGTCATTACAGCATGTCAGTGCTTTTGGTATTTTGATTATGAAAAGCTGCTGCCAAAGCTGCTTCAGTTTCTGAAACCAGATGGGAGACTTCTCTTTTTGTATATGGCCTGGCTTCCTCAAGAGGATGCGATAGCAGGGGCAAGTGAGCAGCTGGTTTTAAAATACAGTCCGAACTGGTCAGGAGCCAGAGAGTATATGCACCCCATTTCATTGCCTGCGTGTGTATATGAAGCATTTGAGACGGTAGCACATGAGGAATATGTACTTGATATCCCCTTTACCAAAGAATCCTGGAATGGAAGAATGAAGGCCTGTCGGGGTGTGGGTGCCTCTCTTTCTGATCAAGCGATAAAAGCTTGGGAACAGGAACATCTGCAGCTATTAAAGCAGAATGCCCCTGCAGCATTCTATGTGAAGCATTATGCGGCAATGCTGGAGATGAAGCGGCGAACATAATGCCTGCGCCCCCTGCAGCGTCAGAAAGAAATAACAGTGTCGCTGGCAGTGTGTTATCAATGCTGTTCTTTTCCCGGCTGGTTTCGATTCTGATCATCTGGGAATATTCTGACCTGTAGATGCAAGAAACGCAGCGGCTATTCGCTGATTGTAAGAAAAAGTCGGAGTTGTTCATCCCGGCTTTTTTTGTATATACAGAATGCTGCGGATATAGCCTGTCCCCTTTATTTAATCTTTCCTATGATATTTGATTGCATTACAATATTATATGACGTATAATATTGTTGAAGAAAGGTGATGTATATGACATTTCAGCTAGGCTCTGCATTGCTGGATGCCTGTGTGCTGGCGACTCTGCACAAGGAGGATACCTATGGATATCGGCTTACACAGGAGGTAAAGGTTGTGATGAGTGTGAGTGAATCCACACTGTATCCGGTTCTGCGCAGACTTATGAGAGAAGGATATCTGGAAACTTATGACCAGCAGCACATGGGCAGAAATCGAAGATATTACCGATTGACAGATACAGGAAGAAATAAATACAGAGAGTATGTTGAGGAATGGAAGGCATTCTCAACAAAAATCAGTGGCATTCTGGAGGGAGGAAAAGAACATGAAGAAGGCTGAGTATATAGCGGAATTGAAGCGAAGGCTTGCGAATTTTTCACCATCTGAGGTGGAGGATGCAGTTTCGTATTGTGAAGAATATTTTGAAGAAGCAGGAGATGGGAATGACCAGCAGGTCATTGATGATTTAGGAACACCGGCACAGTTTGCGGCACAGCTAAAGGCGGAGAAGTCCATTCGTCAGGAACAGCAGCATCGCGGCTATCGCAGAGGGAATAATCCGAACAGCTCATTGAAAAATGCAGGTATGATCATTCTTGGTATTTGTGCATTGCCCATCGCACTGCCGCTGCTGATTGCGGCCATTGCCGTTATGTTTGCACTTGTGATTACCGTTTTTGCATTGGGAGTAGCCGGAGTTATCTCCTTTGCCTCTATCCTGCTTACTGGGATTCCGCTGATGGCAAGTGCAGTTACAAACTATCATACACCATCCAATGCATGGATAGCAGCAGGCGGCGGCTTGCTGTGTATCGGATTGGGAATACTGCTCTCCATCCTGTTTTTTTCACTGATTCGTACCGTGCTGCCTGCATTTACCAATGCACTGACGCGGCTCTATCATAAGGCACAGGGAGGTAGACGACATGAAAAAGCATAGAGGGATACGCGCACTGGTTCTGGTGTCTATCGCTTTGATGATACTGGGTTCTCTGTGTATCGGCGTGGGCATTGCAAAGGGGGGCGACTTGCGATATCTGCATGTCGGCAAGGATACGGTGGACTGGTGGCCGTTTAAGGGAAGCTTTGGAATTCAGCTGGACAATACCCTGAGCTTTACATCCTGGGAGGATGAAGAGTACAGCTATAAAGAGCGCTGGGATCAGCCGCTGCAGGAAGTGAAATCGCTATCGCTGGATATCCGTCTTGGGGATGTCAGAGTAGAGCGAGGAAAGGAAAATAAGATCACCTTCCTTGATATCCGCAAGGAGACTGTGAAGGTCAAACAGGAAAAGGGAGTTATCACAATTTCTGTAGATAATGCGGATGTTTTTAAAGGAAATCACCATGAAACGGTGATAATCACATTGAAGGATACACAGTATGAGCGCATTCACATCAACAATAAGCTGGGCGATGTTCAGCTTGCCAGCCTGTCCGCTAAGCATATCAGCGTAGAAGAGAAGCTGGGGGATATCACGCTGGAAAATATCGTTTCAAGGGATTTAACAATCGCGCAGTCGGCCGGAGATATTGAGGTGGATGGACAGCTTTATGGAAACAGTGTTGTGAAGAACAGCATGGGAGATATCGTGATTCATGTTCGTGGGTCACAGAAGGATTATCGCTACAGGGTGAAAAATACAATGGGAGATACACAGATCCAAAACCGTGAATGGGAGCTGCAATGTGATACTGAAGAAGGCAACCGGTCCAGTAACAACTATCTTCAGCTGTATAGCAGCATGGGAGATATCGATCTGCAGTTTGAAAGATGACGGGCTTTGAGGAGCTAGTTAAGGGCTGTGACAGGCTGTGGCTTAACTGTCGCTGTACCAGACTGCGGCTTCCCGCTGTGCAAAAACAGGAGCAAAGAGAAAATCAGGAGAAGGCAGCCGCATTAAAAAAAGATTGGGAAGCGTTCCTGTGGCATGCCGCAGAAAATCTGGAGGAAGCAGGGTGGAAGAAGGAAATGGACAGGCGTGTCCTTGCTTTGCTGCGAAGTGAATCTGTTCTGAATTTCGCAGTATTAAAGCCTGCGGTTCAGGAGGAATTTCTATCCATCACGAAGCAGTTTGTCCAGGATGCCATGTGCTTTGATCATACCCTTCAGCTAAAGGATATCATGCAGGCGATGCGCAATGTCTGGATCATATTGCTGCTGGAATGCATGCTGGAGCGTAAGCTGTGCTATCACAGAGCAATTTTCGCTTACAGTATGCTGTATCCGTATACCGATAATTTTCTGGATGACCCTGTAATTGACAGACAGCAGAAAAAAGCGTTCAACAGCTGGCTGAGCAAACGCCTGAGGGGGGAGCTAAGATCGGTGGATTCTGCCTTATATCACAAGGTGGATGCCCTTGTTTGCATGATTGAGGATACTTATCCTCGCCATAAGTTTCCCGCTGTATATGAGGCACTGCTGCGCATACAGGAGGGGCAGGTGTTGTCTGTGCAGCAGGACAGCAGGCTTTGCGAAGCGGAAATACGAAGGATATCCATATACAAGGGAGGAGCCTCTGTTTTGGCTGACGGCTACCTGATGGATGGAGAGCTCACTGAAAAAGAAGCATTTTTCTGTGTTGCTTACGGCTTTCTTTTGCAGGTGGCGGATGATATTCAGGATATGGAGGAGGATCGTGCCCTGTGTCAGCATACGCTGGCAAGTATGCTGCATGGAAAAAGGCAGCGCCTGCGTCTTGCGCAATGGCTGCACACCTACCTGCATGAGGTATTGTATTATCATTATCCCACACAAGCCAGTGCTATGCAGGCCTTTGTGGAACAGAATTGCCGGTTTCTTCTCATCGGCTCGATTGCAAAGCAGCTGCATCTGTTTCCAAAGCTGTTTGCATACCGGATGCGGCGCAGTCTTCCCTTAGAGCTGGATGCTATGTCCACTCTGATGAAGGAAAGCACGGCTTGGCTGCAATCAAAGCAGATTCACGCTGTTATACAGGCCTATGTACAGGCACTGTAAGATTTTCTGTACCGGCATCGGTGTAAAGAAGCAATGCAGCTGCCGTAGCATGCAAGAATCATAAAAGACTTATCCTGAATTGTCGCTGTATGCGAAGTGGCAGCACAGAGCTGCCAGCTGTTCTCAGGATAAGTCTTTTTTCTTTAACAAGCTTTGTTATTTTCCAATATAGGTGAACCGCGGTGTCAGCACACCGTCAACCAGAATGCTTTCACAAAACATATCAAGAGGGCGTATCCACACCTCCTCATTGCCATATAGCTGTCGGTACACTACATAGCGCTCCAACGTTTCACTATGGGTTGCCACATACAGCACGCTGTAGCATTTCCCTTTAAAATGACGGTATTTTCCGGGCTTTACTTCCATACTCTCCACCGGAATCCCTTCGGCTTCCTTTAAAGGCTTTACAAAAATCGGTACAGCGTATACCGCTTCCTCCAGCCATGCTTCCTCTTCCTTATTTGAAGCATGCACTTCCTCGCTTACAGCCTGTTCATCCTCACGTTCCTTATACAGAATGCAGGCACCCTTTGCGGGAATGGTAAGCTGCAGACTGCCGTCTTCACTCCGATACGTCGTAGCGTGCAGCAAATCCTTCCAGCAGCCCGGTGGAATCGGCAGCTCTGCTTCATAATCCGTATCCGCTACATTGCATGCGATATACAGGCTATCCTGCTCATAGCTTCGACAGAATACAAACTGTTCATTCCGAAGCAGCACCTGTTCATAGCTGCCATGACTACAGGCTTTCAGCTTGTGCACGCAAGAAAGCTGTGCAATGTGTCCGCAAAGCTCCTCTGAATCAAACTCACACAGCTGCAGGCAGGGACGAATATCGGCATCGCTGCCGTTGTGTTTACTGCCCTCGATTGCATATTCACTGCCATAATATATGCTAGGAATCCCCGGCATGGTAAAGAGAATCGTATAAATATTAAACAGGTCCTCTTTGTTTTTTACGGTACTTGCCAGACGGTTCACATCATGATTGTCGACAAAATTATAAAGGTCAAGTGCATGATAGATTCCGCCATTGCCAAACTGACGGTTTAAGGAATATCCGATTTCAAAATAATTCTTTTCATTATGGGAGGAATACAGTCCCTTATAGCATTCGTAATTGGTAACGGAATCCAGCATTTCGGGATTCGCCCAACGGTTGTAATCACCGTGTATGATTTCCCCCATCAGCCAGAAGTCCGGATTTTTCTCTTTGCAGAACGCCTTCAGCCTGCGGAAAAATTCCGGGCGGATACAGTCGGCGGCATCCAGACGCAGTCCGTCAATATGAAATTCATCCATCCACATGGCAACACTGTCCAGCAGATAGCGAACGACCTCTTCATTCTCCAGATTGAGCTTTACCAGATTGTAGTGCCCTTCCCATGCATCATAGGTAAAATCATCATGCAGCGGACTGCGTGCATGAAAGTGCAGATTGGAAAACCAGCTGCAATACCTTGATGCCTCCTTCTTTTCCTGAACATCGCGAAACGCCCAGAAATCTCGTCCGACATGATTGAACACCCCATCCAGTACGATACGGATATCCGCGGCATGCAGCGCATCGCATACCTTTTTGAAATCTTCGTTTGTTCCCAGGCGATGATCCAGTATGCGGTAATCGCTTGTATCATAGCCATGCTCATGGCTTTCAAAGACCGGTCCCAGATACAGGGCATTGATTCCCAGCGTTTTCATATGGGGAATCCAGTCAGCCACCTTGTGTATGGAATGTGTGATCTTTTCCTCATGATACTGTGCTGCGCCAACAAAGCCCAGCGGATAAATGTGATAAAATACTGCTTCTTTGATCCAGCTTGTCATAACTTCACCTCTGCTAATAGTATACCACGGAAGCGGGAAGGCAAAAAGAAAAAGGATGCTTTTTACGCATCCTTGACACATTTATTCTATTGGAATAAAGCGTTTTTCTTCAACCTTGCGGCTTTCCTCCTTCGGGAAGGTGATTTTCAGCTCACCGTTCTCAAAGCTTGCGCGGATATCCTCTTCACGGATTGCATTTCCTACATAGAAGCTTCTTGCGCAGGAACCGCTGTAGCGCTCCTGACGGATAATGTTTCCTTTGTCATCCTTCTCTTCATTGGAACTGTTTTTTGCGGCTGTAATGTTGAGGTATCCATCCTTTAACTCCAGATGGATGTCTTCCTTCTTATAACCAGGCAGCTCCATGTCCAGCAGATAGTTACCGTCTAGCTCACGAACATCTGTTTTCATGCAGCTGTTGCTCTTTGTGAAAAACGGATCCTTCCACATGTCTTCAAATGTGTCTGTAAATACGTCTGGTAAAAATCTCATCATAAAGTCCACCTCTTTCTATCATATTGTATGAATCAGATTTTTCAGATGTGTACAAATATCTGCGGGATGCAACTCAGTATCCATCGCCTCGATTCCGAAAACCATGTCCTGCAGGTATCCTACCTCATCTTCACTGTTATTATATCACATAATTTAGCACTGTCAAGCGCCGAGTGCTAAAAAGATGATTTTTTTCTATCGTATCCTGTGCTTTTTTATCACAGTCTGTTGGATGCACCAGCGGGATTACGGCGCTGTTCTGTTTTATGCTTTACAGGGGCTTGCGGAATGTGGATGCATTGTATATAATGATGAAAAAGAAGGGAAGAAAACGTTATGGCAGCTGTTCTATTTCTGGCGTTAAGCATAGGGATGTTTTATATTGCAGTGGAGCTGGGCGTACGGAAACGCAGGACATTTCTGCATGATTATCATTATCAGAATCTGAAGGAAGAGGATAGCGCCGCCTATCTGCAGCTGATGGGAGTCGGGTTCGCTGTGCTGGGGGTGTGCTTTGTCAGCTTTGCTGTGCTCCTGTACCTGAATGTGCTCTCCCTGCCGGTATTGCTTAGCGGTCTGTCTTTGGGAATCGGTATTATGTTCTATGCCCAGTATCGCTATAATGGAGGAATCTTCAGCTAAAGTAACATAATGGATGTGCTATGGCAAAAATGACAGGGAAAGCGGTTTTACATAGTGATTGAAACTGCGAGAGCCTTGCATGAAACAGCTGCACGCTGTCATGCCTGCACCCTATGCGAAACTATCATAAAAAACAGACGTGCTGTCTGTTTTTTACATCGTTTTTTTCGGTTTCGTTTACTCTACGCTTTATGCGATACTGCTAATTTTCCCTTGTATAAATGGTACGTCCCTCTTTGATGGTTTTCATAACCTGAATATCACGAAGCTTCATTGGGTCAGCCTGCAATGGGTCTTCACTCAGAATCACCAGATCTGCCAGCTTCCCGGCCTCCAGTGTACCCTTGCGATCCTCTTCAAAATACTGGTAGGCTGCGTTAATGGTCACAGCCTTCAATGCTTCCAGAACACTGATGCGCTGCTGTTCACCAAGCACGATTCCATTCTTTGTAATACGATTGACCGCTGTCCATACACTTTCCAGCATATCCGGCAGAATTACCGGGGTATCCTGATGGAAGGTGAAGGGAATGTGATTTTGCAGGGCACTGGCGGTACAGGAAATGTTTTCTGCCCGCTGCTTTCCAAAATTAACAAGGTGTACATCCCCCCAGTGATATACATGGGCAACGAAATAGCTCGGCATGACACCAGTTTCCTTTAGCTGCGGCAGCTGATCCGGACGCAGGGTCTGAGAATGTACCATGACCGGACGGGTATCTGTGGTTTTCTGTCTGCTGTGATGAAAGCCATTCAGCATCTGCTGGCTGGCGGCATCTCCATTGCAGTGCACCAGCAGCTGGCGGTGTTCATCCAGCGCCTGCTGCACGTAGCCGTCAACCTGCTCATCGGTATAAATCGGATAGCCGCAATACTCGCCACTGTTTTCATATGGCTTGCTCATCCATGCCGTCTTGCCCTGTGGAGAGCCATCCAGAAACAGCTTATAGCCGCCGATGCGGAAGTGATTCCTGTATTCCTTGAGGTCCTCTCTTTTCTGTACAACATCGCTGTCCTCCACGATATCCACGTATGCTACCATATCCAGCAGCATCTTATCGTCGCGGCCAAGGCGCTCATAGATATCCACCTCACTCTTATGTGCAAAGCCCTCCTGTGCTGTCGTAATACCTAAGCTGGCATATATTTTCTGTGCCTCTACTGCATATGCATCGATATTCTCCAGACTCATGACACGTTCACCGGGACCGCGCATGAAGGTGACCTCTTCCATATACCCGTTCAGGTGTCCCTGCTCATCACGGCCATAGCTTCCACCCTCCGGATTCTTCACGCTGTCATCCAGACCATAAGCCTGCAAAGCCATGGTATTTAAAACTCCCATGTGAAAGGAGGAGTGCGCAAGAATGATGGGATGCGTACTGCTTGCGGCATCCAGCTCGTGGCAGTTTGGATGCCGATGCTCGGCCAGTGCATTGTGATCATAGCCAAAGCCCATCACCCATTCTCCATCCGCTACCTGCTTCTCCTTGATATAGCGTTTGATTTCCTCCTGAATATCCGCAACACAGGTACAGCTCTTTAATGGAACAAACTTCAGAGTATTCGCAAACTGCAGCATGTGGGAATGCGCATCTATAAAAGAGGGCATCAGGCAGGCTCCCTGCAAATCGATTCGCTCACAAGCTGCCTCGCATAGAGGCTCCAGCTCCTTTTTTGAACCGACTGCCTGAATACGGCCGTCCCTGATCAGCAGTGCCTCACTGTATAATTCGTTTTCCTTCATCGTAAGGATGGTACCATTTGTATATAATTTCTGCATCTTTCCTCATCTCCTTATCATCGATGCATGAATCTAAGCCTGTTCTTTTTTTGTAATCGTTATGCCGCCGGTACTGAAAATACATACAAGGGAAAGGATTCCCAGGACATACAGGGCATACTGTGTGGAATGCATACGGGCCTGGGCATTCAGATGGACAAGCTCCTGCTGCTCCTGTGGCTTCATCGTAAGATCAGACAGTGAAGCGATAAAGGCCTCATCCGACATAAAGCTTACATTTTTTGCTTCCTCCTGCTGTACAAGAGAAGCGCAGAGCAAGGTATCCTTTTCCATACTGCTACCCAGATTGGCATTGATGGTGAAGATCATAACCATGCCAAGCACGGCAACACCGATTGCCTGTCCGACATTTCTTGCGGTAGCCTGTATGCCGCCGGATTGCTGGGCATCTCGTTCATTGACAGCCAGTGCCACCACGTTACTCGCCTGTGCGCTCAGCATTCCCTGACCGATACCGGCAATGATCAGCCCGATATACATACCGATGGATACCCCATGCTCCTGCAAAGAGAATGCCATGGGAATTACGGATGCGGCAAGCAGAATATAGCCGATGCGAAGAATCGTTTTCGGATGTACCTGCGCCGCATATTTGGGAACCCCCATGGATGCTACAAACATCGGAGCACCGACACAGATCATCGCAACTCCTGTTTGAACGGCATTGAACCCGCCGACAACCTGCAGGTAGGGATTTACCAGCATAACGGTACCTCCCAGATACAGGAATACGATGGCACTGGCGAACAGTCCTGCGCGCACCTGTGCGGATTTCAGAAAGGAAGAAGGAAGCAGGGCGCAACCGTTCTTCTGTTCAATGCTTTTTTCCATGACGACCAGAAATGCCAGAATGACGATACCAAGCAGAGCCAGTGGCAGAGAAGGGGATATTCCGAAAAGCGTAAACGGTGCCTGCAGCGGTGTGATAAGACCCCATACGGATATCTTGGAAATTCCGATCAGGAACAGGAAGAGACCGATGGCCGCAACAATCGTCCCGCGTACATCCATTTTCAGCTTCTTGGCGGAGCGCTCAACCTCGGGGATTGCCATCGAACCGATGAGAATCAGGAAAAAGTAAACGGCAAGTGCACCAAAGGCAATCCGAAATCCAAAAGCATCCAGCAGAAAGCCGGCTACGATCGGACCGGCAGCTGCCGCAATTCCGGTAGCGGCACCGATGGCACCAAATGCGAAGACACGCTCCTTTCCGCTATAGATACCCGGAATCAGACCGAGTACAGAAGGAATCATAAAGCTTGCGCCCAGACCGACCAGCAAACGGCCGCCCCAGGTAAACATAACAACATTGGTGGAGATAGCCAGCATGACCTCTCCGATGATGGCAAGGATCACACCGATGCGAAAGTTCTTCTTCCATCCGATGATGATTCCCAGCATACCACCGGCAACCATAAAGGCTCCGGCACATAGCGAATATACCATATTGGCAAGCTGAATATCGTTCATACTTGCATGCAGTGCAGAGATCAGCGCGTTCGTTGCGACACTGAGTACCGCATTATCCCCTGAGGTTCCAATCTGTGTGAACATCAGAACAATCAGCGGGAGATATAACATCTGTTTCTTTTGTTTTTGTACAGTTTCCATAGCTATTGCCTCCTCAAATACTTACTTTCTATACCATAGACCATTATAGGCCTGTCCAGGACGTTGTTAAGTAGCAAAATTACCGTAACTGTGGTAAAATTCTTACAAAGAGGAAAGCGGGAGATGTATGAACCAGCGACAGCGAAAACTGCTTCTGTATCTGCTGTCACAGAAGCATTATCAGCCAATTCAGGAATTATGTGAGGAATTCGGCTTCAGTGAGAAAACGATACGCAATGATATTAAGACAATCAACACATATCTGCATATGAATAAGGTAACATCCCGGATTCAGACCAAGCGGGGAAGCGGTGTGCGAATGTATCTGGAGGAGCAGGAGGAGGAATATGTCCGCTATCTGCTGGAATCCAGAGTGCTGGAAATCAAGCCAGATCTGGACAGGTTTTATCACGGTATGATATATCTGCTGTTTCATCAGGAGTCGTATACGATGGATACGCTTGCCGATGAATTGTACACCAACCGTCTTCAGCTCAAGGAGGATTTGCTTTGCTGGGAGAGTATGCTGCGAATATTTCATTTGAACATCACGAGGGGAGCGCATCTGCATGTCGCAGGGGAGGAGCGTCAAATCCGGTTGTTTGTGTTGTATTATTTTTATCAGCGTGCGGATAAGGCGATGATGATGAGCATTGAGCCGGTATTTTTGCAGGAGCATCAGTCGCTGTTTCGCACGATTCTTCGGCTGTATGAGGATGCCTATGGGTATCGCTTTACGGCGAATGCGCTGCATCACTTCAGCATTTATCTCGGTATAATGATGAAACGTATACAGATGGGCTGCGGTCTGCAGGAGCAGCAGCCTTATGCGGGAAACAGACGGGTGCATACCCTGCTTCAGGATTATTTCCATGTGGATGTAAACGGCGGGGAAATGCGGTTTCTGGAACAGCTGATTGAAAGTGGAGCACGACAGTGGAATAGAAGCATGCTGCATCAATTTGAACTGCATGAGGAAACCAGACAGCTGAGTGCGCGTTTCTTTGCTTTGCTGAAGCAGGAATATCACGGGGAGCTGGACGAGGAGCTTCCGGTTCTCTTTTCCATTCTGTTACAGACAGCGATGATACGAAAGCGTCATGCGATGCGGGTACTGCATTATAATGACACACAGGTAAAATATGATTCCATGGCGGAGTTCCTCAGTGTTATGCGGCTGTTTCATAAGGATGAGAAGCTTCGAGGGCTACAGCTGTATGAGAGTGAGTATACACGCTTATCCATGCTTTTGCTGCCGTATTTTCATCAGCTGGATAAACAGGTGCGCTTTCGTGCGGGACTGATTGTCAACTGCTCCTTGGAGCTGGCATATTATGGACGTATGCGAATCAGTGAAGCACTGCCGAATATTGATATTGTGCGGATACTGACGGAGGATGAAATTGATGCAGCTCGTTTTGAGGTTGATTTTTTCATAACGTTTGATTATCTACATAAGCAGGTGCCCAATGTGGAAATCAGCAGTATCATACAGGACAGTGATATTCAAAAGCTTCAGCTTTATCTGAAGCAGCTGCGTCAGCAGCGATCTGCACTGCAGCCGATTCCCTTATCTGCTCATGTTCATCATGCCGTTGATGAGGATGCTCTTGTTTCCTATCTGTTTCAGCGCTTTCATGAACACTGCAGGACTGTTTCGTATGAGGAATTTACCGCCATGCTTCCCATGCATCGGCTTCTGCTTCGTGACTGTATGCTGGTGGTGTTGTATGATGAGCGGATCAGCGAATCCTTTGTGTCCATGCTTGAGCTGAAAAACCAGCTGTATATTGAGGGAAAGGGAATCCGTCAGGCTTGTCTGGCAGGCTTTGTTCATACCTCCTATGAGCACTTGCAGGAACAGCTGATGCAGCTGAAGGAGCATCTGCGCAAACAGCTGCCGCATCTGACATAATAAAACAGAGAGGCCAAATGCTGCATTCTGTTCACCGCCGTATGCATCCGCTGCTTCCCATATTGTATACACAAAAGGCACAGGATCTTTGAGCTCTTGCTTACCATAGGGTAGCTGTAAAAAAAGATTTCAAATCTATTGGAGATACAATAGGTTTTGAAATCTTTTATTTTCTTATTCGCCAAAAATCGAGTTAGCACCTCTTTGGGATGCTGTGCTTTTATGATTGCAGGATAACTTTTGAAGTATCCCTGTCCTTCTGTATCATCGCATTGCCGCTTTTTCCTGCTTAGCAAAGTTGCAACAGCGATGCTATACATCACTGAGCTTTTTGCGTATGTCCGCTTCACAGATGTCACTTATATGAAGTGCCGGCTTTCCAAGATAGTAGCCCTGTACAAAGTCGACCTCCATGTGAATCAGCTGCTGCAGCTCTTCCTTGGTTTCCACACCCTCTGCGATTACACGGATATGCTGGCGATGGGCAAAGGTGATCATGTTTTCAACCAGCCGCTGTCTGTTTTCATCCTTATGAATATCGCGAACAAACATCATATCAATTTTGATATAATTTGCTGCGACATTTAAAAGTGTGGAATCATTGCTGTAGCCGCTTCCGAAATCATCAATCGCAATATGGGCATCCCAGCGCTTCGCAAACTGCTGCTTGGTTTCCAGATAATGCTGTTCGATTTCATCTGTTTCAATCATTTCGATGACCAGCAGCGGCAGATACTCTCTGTATTGCTGTTCCAGATTTTGTGTCAGATCATCCAGCATCGGAATACTTGGAATGGAGTTGATGAACAGGCGGGCCTTTGGAAAGGAGGTGTGGAAGGCTGCAAATTGAGCAATCGACTGCGTCCAGGTCATGAATTCCACACGGTAGAGCTGGCTCTGTGATCTGGCAACACGCAGAATATCCACCGGGGATGTGATAATGGTACTACGCGGACGCATCAGTGCTTCAAAGGCGTATATCGTTTTTGATTTCAAATGGACGATTGGCTGATATGCATAGCTGACCAGATTATGATCCAGTATTTCATTCAGTTCATTGCGGCCGCTGAGCAGCAGCTTGTCCTTATGATAGGTGCTTGGCTGGAATTCCTCGATACCGCCCTTCTGTGTACTCTTGATGGAATACATGGCAAAGTCGGCATATTTACTGAGCGTATCAAAATCCTGTGCATTCTTTGGATACCAGGCGATGCCTGCGGATAGGCGGATGCGGATATCCTCCTCACCGGTGAAGGTAAGGCTACCGGCATTGATTTGCCGATGCATCCCCTCAACAATGGTACGAATTTCACTTTCCTTTTGATAATGATGGAAGAAGACGAGGAATTCATCCCCTGCCATACGCGATACGATACAGCGGGAGGAGGAGAGCTTTTGCAGGTAACGGGCAGTGGCGCAGATGAGCTGATCACCGGCATCGTGTCCATAGGTGTCATTGATCACCTTCAGGTTATCAAGATCCCATAAAATCATTGCACAAATACCGCAGGTATCCTGACTCAGCACAGCTTCCACACGGCTGCGGAAGGCTCTTCTGTTAAAGAGCTGTGTGAGAACATCATGATCGCGTTCATAGGTCAGCTTGCGTTTTTCGCGGATTTCGTCACTGACATCCATAACGACTATGACATGGGTTCCCTCATGTCGGGAAAGGATGAAGCGCAGCCATGTTTCCTGTTCATCCAGCTGATGAGATACCACATAGGTGTGTACCTGTCTGTCATCCTGCCATTCCTCTTTTTCTTCAAAAATCTCAATTCGTTTTTTAAAGACTTCGATTTCCTTTCTGAATTCCTTACGTGTATAGGACGTTCGTTTTCTGTTTTGAAAGCAGAGCAGATGCGGAATTTCCTCTGTACAGTAAATGAGTCCGGAATCATAGACCTCAATGGCGCCGATTGGCATATCCAGCGCATGAATGACCTGAGAGAGTCTGGATTCCGCAGTGGATAGATTTCGGCTTAGCTCCTCAATGGAGGACGCAAGCTCATCAACCTCCAGTATTTTCACTCTTGGCAGATGCATTTCATCATTCGGATCGAAATTTTTCAATACCTTGGCAAGCTGTGCAATCGGATGTGAGAATTTCATGCTCGTAAAAAATGCGATGATGAAGGCGAGCAGTATCGAGCCCAGCATTGTCCAGAGAATGGTTTTCTGAAGACGAATCGCACTGCTGTACAGTGCATCGTATTCCAGCGTACCGATCAGATACCATTCCTGCTCGACAAAGGGCGTGTTGCTTTCATAAAGATGCAGCTGTTCCTGCTGCATGACAAGCTTTTGATCGCCTATCGTCAACGTGGAGCCGCGTTCTCCTGCGGCATCCTTCAGCCTGAATTTCTTTCCGATCGGAAACAGACTGCGATAGGTGGGACCATTGCTGTATACCACCTCGTAGGTGTCGGTATCCTTTTGTTTGCATGCCAGCAGATAGGCGTTGCTGGAATCATCGTTTAATTCTTCATAGGGAAGATACTTCTTTAGAAAATCGAGGGATATTTCCACACCTGCAACACCGTACACCTCATGGTCAGCGCTGATCAGAGGAAAGGAATAGGTGATGAACTCGGTTTCATTATCCTGCATACGAATGCTCGTTCCCCAATAGCCGTAGCTTTTTATATCTTCCGTTGGATCGTCTTGTGCCGCCTGATAGGGGCGGAAGTAAAAGCTGTCGTTCAAATCCTGTTCTGACAGCTTCATGGAGGTTTTCCACTCAGAATGCAGGGAATAGCCTGCTTTTTTCAGAGCTGCCGCATTGCCAAAGCGTGCGATGATATCACTTTTATCGTTATAGGTGTCACCCGGGGTTCCATCCGTCAGATAATAGGCAGGATAATAATCTGTATGAAAGACATCCCTATCAAATATAACATAGGAGCCTGTGATGTATTTCAGCGTGGAAAAGGCGTCCATTTGCTTCAGTATGGATGAGGGCAGCTCCTCGCTGTGCTGCTTGGCAGAAGCCGCTTGGTATACCTTGTTACATTCCTGTAAAAGCTCCTTGTAAGTATCCTGCTGATACAGATCGGTAGCCATGATTTCCTGCAAATCCGATACCCTGAATTTCACCCGCTGATGAAAGAGGTGATAAGAGATATCCTTCAGATTGCGGATGGTACCACCGGCAAAAACCGTTCCCATGAAGATCAGACAGATCGCGGCACCGGTCAGCGTGAGCGTGATCAGCAGCCTGCGAAACAGGGAATTCTTCTGCATTATGCATCACTGTCCTTCATCTTCTCGTTAATATCCTTTGTAATCTGTTCAAACCATGTATTGAAATTTTCATCGCTGAGATACGGCTTCCAGGCTTTTTCGCGGCTGTCACCGTTCTTTACTGCATGTTGAATCTGACGGGCATCTGCGGCGCATTTTTCGTTCAGTGCCGTTTCCAGATAATTGCGGATTTCAAAGCTTCCGTTAAATGATTTCTGCGAGGTCAGGGTACTCTTTGAGACCGTTTCCATCGAGGTTTTGACGATATCTCTTACAAGCTGATTCGCAGTAACCTTTTCTGCTTCCGTAATGGAATTCCAGGAGTCAAAGGAGTTTGCTTCCTTTTTCACCGGCAGATAAGAGGATTCCGCGGAGAACAGCGTATTTCTTTCCTTTTCCGTAAACCATTTTAAAAACTGAATGGACGCATATTCGTGCGCTTCATCACTTTTACTGACAGCCATACCTGCGCCCTGTGTGATAGCATAGCTCTTTTTTCCGTCAAAGTTGGGAACCTGGCGTACGATATATTCTACTGCATAGCTTGTTCCATCATCGCTGACGATTTCCTTCGGGAAGAAGGTTGCCCCTGCTGAGGAGGCAACACAGGCGATGACATCCTCGGTTTTCATATCATCACTGGCAAACCGCCCGTTTTTGGTATAGTAGCCCTTTACAAACGGAACATAATACTGATCCCAAAGCTTGCGCATCGTTTCTTTGCTGACTGTGAAGGAGCCGGTGTGCCCGGTTATGGAAAACAGTGGTGTACCCAGCTGCTCACTGCCGGCATTGAGATAATTCATGAGGGCATCCCTTGCGAAGAAGGCTTTCCCTTTGCTGTATGTATAGTATTTCTCACTGACCTGAGCAAGCCCCTCCCACGTATCCAGATCGGAAAGCTTTACGTGCTCCTTTTTCGCAAAGTCATCCCATATATTTTTATTGATAACCATGACCTCCGTTGCCTTGGCTATCGGGAAGATATTGACATCATCATGATTGTGCAGAATGCCGTCCTTCATATAATCATCGACATATTCCGCCATTTCCTTATCCGACATATAGTCATTGATGGAAACGAGCTTTTCCGCCTTCTCCATATCCTCCGCCGTATCTCCATAGGAGGCAAAAATATTCGGGAGCTCCGGAGCATTTACCTTTTTCTCCAGAGAGCTTTTTAAATCTGCGGAAATGTTGGAAATGCTTCCCTTTGCGACAGCGTCCACACTGATTCCCTGCTTTTTCCCCTGTGTTTCATTAAATTCATCGACAAGCTCATCAAACGCCTGCTTTTGTGAACCACTGTAATAATGCCAGAGTGTCAGCGTGAGCGGCTTATCCGGATTCAGTCCGTGATCGTTACCGGAACATCCCTGTAACACAGCAGCAGATGACAGGAGCAGACATGCGGCTGCGAGTCTGAGTTTTTTCATGAAGATATCCTCCCTTGTTATGATTTATATCCACTCCATTATACCACATAATATCTTTATAATGCTTTCTACATAAGGAAAAGCTGACATTTATGAAAAAAGTTGTTCCTAAACGGACAAGGTTAGGGACAATGGGGGGATGAGAAAGCAGGGGATGGGACGTTTGTGCTACGAATCAGCAGCCAAATTCAAAGAGCATCTGCACAAATATAGGAGATTTCATAGCTGGATTTCTCTTTACAATACTACCGTTTTCTGATTCTCATTATGCTAATCCTTGCATAGGAATACGCTTGTTGATTTTTTTTCTGGAAAATTTCAGAGAAGGGATTGCAATTATCACAGGATATGTTATAATATTAAAGCATTTGCGGGCGTGGTGAAATTGGCAGACACGCTAGACTTAGGATCTAGTGCTTCGCGCGTGCAGGTTCAAGTCCTGTCGCCCGCACCATGTACAAAGTACTCTTAAACATTTAGCATAAGGCTTTAAGAGTTTTTTTGTGCTTACACCTTAGGAAATCATAATTCTGTCCGAAACGCTCCACAGCCTTTTGAATGCATGCAGAATTGTACGAATAACAAGATATATTCATACCTTCATACTGCTTTGTATATGCAGGGCAGATACAGGCATGAGGTGGATTCACGGCGATTGCTGATAAGGTGGAATGAGGAGCGCATGAAGAACATAAAAAAGGGCTGTTCATGTCCAGCCCAATGGCATCAACCTAAGGAAATTTGGTTGATGCTATTTTTTATTCCTATCAGAAATCACTTCATTAATCGCTCACTATCGTTGTAGTTAAGAGTATATTATATAAATATTTTTTAATATAT
>NZ_JANGCA010000048.1:0-28734 GCF_024463855.1 Clostridium sp. DFI.1.208
ACATGTATAAATACTGCTGTATAATGCAGACAAAGGGCGAAGCCTATTAAATCAGCTCCGCCCATATCGTTAATTCTTATGGTCTTATATCAGTTTCTTGAGTTTACACAAACTTTGAAACGCTCTCTATCTACATTCTTACCCACTTTTTGATATTTACACATCTTTTGCTATATTCCCATTTATTTTTTTACCATTTGCACAATAGCAGCTCTCTTCATGTTTTTATTTACTTCTACTCAGTTGAATCTCTTTCGAACCCTATATTTATGGTTTGAATAAACTTTTGTAGAAGATAATTCCACTTTTTTCCGCCTTTTGGAAGTGAAATTTAGCTTTTCACTTCATCATTTTTTTCAAATAGTATCTTTTTTCTGCTTTTTATAACAAGATATGATAAGTAAAGTAAATTCGTTTAACACAAAAGCCTCATTTTATTTATCCTGTTTTGTGAAATATCAAGATACTTTTTTCTTTTTCAATTTCTATAAATGACCGATTATACCTTACTGTAGCTGCCCCGGTCGTACCGGAACAACTCAAAGGGTCAAGGATCACATCTCTTTCTTCAGAAGAGTTGAGCACTAGATCCTCTATGATAGCTTGTGGTTTCACTGTTGGATGACCATATAACATCTTGTTTATTTATTTGTAGGCGTGATCCAGTATGTGTGACCTCTTTGATATGTAGTATGTAATTGTGTGCATTTCCGAAAATACAAGCAATATTCTTTATCGTTTAGATAGTACTTTCCACATGCCGGTATAGGATTAGTTTTAATCCATACCAGGATATCATAATTACAGACGTGTTCTTCCACAAAAAAAATCAAGATAGGGGATGATCAGTTGACGGTTACACCATGTATAGATTTTGACTATTTTCAGCACACTAAGAAAGTAGTCCAATATCGAAAGCTCTATGCCAGAAGTAAGATCATCCGCAGATAACTCCCTTATCACTGAACGATAACTTTCCGATATCATTCTTCATACAAGATGTATTTTTTGTATCGATGTCATAATGGGGAGAGCGAATATCATCACGTAACATCGTTTCCTTCACTTTTTTTGCTTTCGTTGTATCTACATTCTACACACTATTTATAAAAATGCAAACCACTTTTTTGCATTTTTATATGGACAGTAAAAAAATATCTTTAACTCATTCGAAAAGGTTGAACAACCGATTAGTTGGAATAACGCTTTTAGAGTTTTACAAAGCGTTGTATCTTATCCAGAGGATTGCCGATTCTAATCAATGGAATTACTAAGAAAACTCAGTTGCCTTGATGATGTATGAGAATGCGATGAATCAAAAGATTATCATGAATAACAAGAAAATTATTGTCATAAAATGTTGGAAACATGTAAATGATTCGGTGTTTCTGATAACTGATCTGTTCAGCAATGAGAAGAGCATATATACTGGAGCAGGTGATGATCTGTCTGATTTTATGATAGAGAGCAATTTTCGATTTCTGGATGAGATATGCTGTTTGAAAGTATAAATAAGAGCGTAAATGCTTGTTACTCTGATGTCACAGATAAAGTAAGCTGTGAATATAGATTTTTGGTCTGGTTGGGGAGTGTAAAATAAGTATGCAGACTAGTGTTATGACCTTGTGATATTTAATTAAATTTTCTGGTAATCACAGCTGCCCTGATGTATGATAAAAAGAAACGGCAGTGATCCCTATGGCAAGACCAAAAAAAATATAATATCCATCTTACAGAAAAAGAATTGAAAACGTTGAAATCTTCTATCCGTAAGAAAGGAACATCAAAAACGATCCGCAGCAGATGCCAGATCATTCTCAATCTGGACGAATCCCACGGAAAAGATTTAACCCATGAACAAAGTGCAAGATCGAATGGTGTCTGCATGGCAACGGTTACCAATACTGTGACGAAATATATGAATGGCGGCATTGACGCCGTTACTGAAATTAAGAGGAACATAAATTCAGATAATGCAAGGCGCAAGGATGACGGACGTACAGAAGCTCGGCTGATCGAACTTGCCTGCGGAGCCGTTCCGGAGGGGCATTCCCGTTGGACAATCTGTCTGCTTGAAAAAGAATCCAAAGTGATCTTGGAAACTCCCGTGGGCAGGGAGGCAATCCGCAAGGCCCTAAAAAAACAAACTTCAACCTCACAAAAACGACTACTGGTGCATCCCAGCAAAAAAAGATCCGGAATTCATAGCTGTATGGAAGATATTCTTGACGTTTACGAACTTCCCTATGATAAGAAACATCCGGTGGTATGCATGGATGAAAAACCATACCAGCTTCTTGGTGAGGCAAGGGAACTACTGCCGATGATTCCGAGAAGTGACCGAAAAACAGATTCCGAATATGTCCGTAACGGCACTGTCAGCATATTTGCTTTTATAGAACCGCCTGGAAGGATGCATCATGTAAGTGTAAGAGAACACCGCACAGCGCTTGACTGGGCAGAAGAAATCAGATACATTACAGACGACATGTATCCGGATGCTGAAAAAATCGTCCTTGTGATGGATAACCACAAAACTTTCTCATTGTATAAGCGCTATCCACCGTAAGAAGCAAGACGCATCCTGATAAGGCTGGAGATCCATTATACCCCAAAGTATGGGAGTTGCTGGATATTGCTGAAATAGAGCTTCATGTAATGACTAGAAATGCCTCAGCCGCCGCATCGCTGAAATAGGACTGTTACGCAGCGAACTGTCTGCATGGGAAACAGAACGGAATACACTGGCAGCAAAGGTCAACTGGCATTTTAGAACCAGTGAAGCCAGAATAAAACTCAGTTCACTGTATCCCACATTTACTACTGCCTCTTAACGAGGTGGTATTATTATTAAAAATCATTGAGTCATTACACTAGTTGCTTCAATACAAAGATCGACAACTACGCAGATTTATCAATTATCCACAACTCCTTGATTTGTTATTAAACATATCACCTGAACTCAAAGCAGCGTATAGATTTAAAAATCTATGCTTATGTTTTAATATGGTAAGTGATTATGAAAATGCAGACCATGACTTTTCTGATTTTATGAAGGAAGTGAAAAATTATAAGTCCCTGTAATGATTGAGATGATCAATATGTTGAATAATTGGCATGTTGAAATCATAAATTCGTTTATTGTAGTTGATGGCAAGCATTTATAGAATGGTATCATAAAATCTCGAAATTCTATTGTTAAGCTCATTAAGATAACAGGTAATGGCTACGTTAACTTCGCCAGATTTAGAAATCGCTTTATATACTGTATGAATAAAAATGCTAAACCTAATATGGCAGGTTATGATGTATCATTAAGAATGAAGAGACATAAACGCAGTAAAAATAAAAAATAATAATAATGTTGTTTGACCAATATAAAAAGCAGCAGAATGTTCATTTTCTAACATTTCTACTGCCTTTTTAAAACCCTATGTTAATTTAGAGCCCCATTATATGATAGTCCAAAAGTTATACGATTTCTTAGTCATTGATTGCCTGCATGACAGCGTCGCTGTTTATAATGTTTAAATTAGAACTGTTTCCAACCAAATGGCTTTCGTTATAGAGTTTGTTGATTTACGGAGAGTGCCATGGACAGAATTGAGAATCGCCTCAAACTCCTCTAATACGGTTTGTGGGCAGCCGGCACCATTCAGTTTGACATTGATATAGGATTCCGCCTTTGTCATTTCCTTTATGTTGATTCATAACCAATCATATGATGTAAGGGTTCATAGATACTCGGACGCAGAGAGAGGTAGACCGGAAAGAAGGGCAACAGCCTAGTCTCTGGAATCCATTTCAATGTTGAGCAGCATCTCCAGATTATTGAGAACGGCATCCCGATAAAATTCACTTCATCTATAGTGATGACAGGAGTTTGCTGCTTTTCCAGGATAAATCGGTTGATCTAGTCCTAAATGATCTTGATGTTGTCTGTTATACGGAATGCCAGATGAACACCAATCTCAGCGGAAAAGTTGCAGTAAAAACATTCACAGTCAGAGTGGAATGACTGGAATAAACCACTTTATAAAGAGAAGTGGTTGACGATTATGGTGAAAGTCCCCCACAGTGTACTCACATCATATAGATTTTTGGATGATTTTGATCCTTTTTCTTTTGACTCATATTTTGATAATTATTTGTTTTCTAGATTTTTTACAATCACGGGGTAATCCTTGAATACTTCCTGCATCTCTTTTACTGCTTTAGAATGTGCATCTTTATCCATGCTGGATAATAATATCAACTTATCTTCCCATGACTTATAATTCAATGGTTCCTTTTCTAAAGAAGAATTCAGATATTTTAGCTTGAGCTCATCACTTGACGTAACACTTGCCTGATGCCTATCATATTCTGAAGCATTATAAGCATCGATATGACCACTGAAGTAGTTGTTGATCATGATATATGGCAATGTTGAGTTAGCATTACCGCAGCCTTTCCATCCAAAGACATCATATCCTAACTGATAATTGTGCTTTGCATCTAGATAGATATATGCACAGTGCCCTGGCTGCCCAATAGGGAATGTTGGAATACCATATGATTGAGCAAGAACGCTGCTTAGTTTAGACATAGCTCCACACACACCACCGTATTTGATAACCTCTTTTATCGTTGGATTAGAACCATAAAAATTAGGACCTTGAACGCTGGCACCTGTATCCGGATTGGTAGCGACATATTTGATCAGAGAATAGCCTTTTGTAATATCATTTCTGTTGATCATGTCTTGCTTATTCTCTTTCATATAATTTCTCAACCAAATCATATCCTCATCGGAGATTTTCGCATTGACCACGTTTCTCATCTCACGGATTGTCAATCCGGCAAAGTCTTCGAATAGAATTCCTTCTGCTTCAGCCCTCGCAAGATTTTCATATCTCTTCATTGGATCTATTTGGGATTTTACGTTATACCATGCGTACACACCTTTATTGAATTCCAAAGATGTAGCAATTGCAATTTTCAGATTTGTTCCTTGGTGTGATGATTCGTGCTTCTTCCAGATTTGATACCAAATTTCCAGTGATTCCATCTCATTTTTCACGTTAAACGTAGTATCTTTGAATTGATAAGATGACATTCCTGTCTGTTTAGAGGATGCTGCATTTCCGCCATCTAGGTATAGTCTCATAGCTTCCGGATTCTTATACAGCCAATCTAGGAACTTCTTGTGATCTGCATCTTTTTTTGCAAATACATCAAGCTCCGTATTCGTTAGACGTTTTTCAACGTTAGCTTTCAATATAGCGGTCATGGAATCTGTAGTAGCAAAGACGATATCCAATCCATCTGAAGTAATACGGACTTCCATCTTTTTGTTGCTCAAATTCAAATCTACCAACTTTTTCTCATCATCATATGTCTTGACTCTAAAATGTTCTGCGCCGGTTAATCGAATCTTATATCCAATCTTAAATGGGGTCTCATCTGTCTTCACATCCAGTTTTTTATTTCCAATAAAATCTTTCGAGTATACGACATTGCCTTTTAGATCAAGAATTTCCACTTTCTCGTATGAACCGCTAAAATACACGTGTGGCGCTGTATTCTTAGTTGTCAATTTTATATCCATAGAATTATAATCGACTTTCAATGACGCATATTCTCCATTCCCCAAGCCTGAAAAACGCATTGTTCTGTTTTTAGCATCCACTCGTTCCAGTTTGCTATTACGTACGATATATGTGAAAGGATTGGTATTGTTTTGTTTCAACTCGTCATTGTGATTCGTCGTGAAACGTGAAGGTTCCTGCTTTTCAATAATGAGACGATAGCCTTCTTTTAAATCGAATGTTTCAGTTTCTGCTTTCTGTGAAACATTTCCAATATAACTTTTTGCGTATGTGGTCTTTCCTTTTGTATCCTGAACTGTAATCTTTGCATACTCGTTCTTGATATAGGAATGTGGCATTCTATTTTTTGTAACTAGACGCGCAGAATTGCTTCCATCATTATAGAAGAATAATTGAGCAAACGTCGTATCGCTTAACCCCTGCAAAGTAAATTGCTGAAGCAGGTTACTTGCTTCTGACAATAGAGATGACATATATTTATTGTTTGTTTCCTTAGATTCATTCACTTTCTTTACCAGAGCGTCGATTTTTTCCTGTGTTACGTTTTCTGCCAACTTCGTACATGTGGTATCTGTGAACAAGTCGATAACTTCGGATTCTAGATCTGAACCGTTCTGTGATTTCATCACTTCTAGTCCATTAGCTCCCAGTTTAATAGAAGTCTTGTTCTTGGCAAGGCTCAAAGAGACTGGTTTATTACCTTCATCATATACTTTTATTCTTACATTCTGTTCTGCACCCGTTAAACGAATTTTATATCCTGTCTTGAAAGCCACTTTTTTCGTTTCTGGAATCAATGTCTTGCTACCTTCGAAATCTTTCGTATAGACTACTTCATTTACTTCATTGAGAACTTCCAGCTTTTCATAAGAACCCTTAAAATATGAGTGTGGTATCACTTTCTTTGCATTCAAAGCCAGGGTCATGGAATTGTAATCAACTTTCAGTGTGGCATATTCTCTATCACCTAATCCGGTAAAGTGGAATATACGGTTCTTATTGTCGATTCTTTCCAGTTTACCATTTCTAACGACATATGTATATGGATTGCTGTTGTTCTGTTTCAATTCATCGTTATGATTCGTTGAAAAACGAGATGGTTCCTGCATAACAATCGTCAAGGTGTATCCTTCCTTCAATTCAATGCTTTGTGTTGCAGCTTTTTCAGAAACATTTCCTACATATTTCTTTTCGAATACAGATTTTCCTGTCGTATCCTTTACCGTGATCGTTGCATAGTCTTTTGCGATATAACTGTGAGGCTGTCCTGCTCCCGTAACCAGACGAGCTGAATAGCTACCATCGCAATTAAAATATAGCTGAGAGAAAGTGCCATACAATCCATTCAGATTGAACTGCTGTAACAGATTACTTGCTTTAGATACTGTAGACAACATCTGCTCTTTATCAGCTTCATTGGATGCTTCAACTTTTTTCTTTACTGTATTGATTTTTTCCTGTGTCATATCTGGGACCAATCTTGTAAGAGAGCCATCTGTAAAAAGACTGATGACTTCGGATTCCAAATCAGATCCATTTTGTGACTTCATCAGTTCAAGTCCGCTAGCTCCTATTTTCAGAGTTGCTTTGTTCTTGGACAGCTGTAAAGACTGAGGGGTATTGTCATCTTGGTAGGCTTTTACTCTGAAATCCTGCTCAGAACCGCTGAGGCGAATCTTATAGCCGACTGCAAAAGGAATGTCTTCTATCCCTGCTTCAAGCCTCTGTTTACCATTAAAATCTTTGGTGTATACAACTACATTTGTTGTATCAAGAACTTCGATTTTTTCATAAGAACCTGAAAAATATGAATGTGGCGTAACATTTCTTGTTGTCAAGCGCATCTTCATGGAATTGTAATCGACTCTTAAAGAGGCATATTCATTGTTTCCTAACCCTAACAAGTGTAATACGCTGTTCTTGTCATCAATACGCTCTAATTTTCCATTTCTAACAACATATTTATATGGATTGGTATCATTCTACTTCAATTCATCGTTGTGGTTTGTTGAAAAACGCCATGGCTCTTTTATTGTTATCGTTAGATAATACCCTTCTTTTAGATCAAGAGTTTCTGTTGTCGCTTGTTGTGATACATTACCAACATAATCTTTTGTATAGACATTCTCCTTATTTGCATCATCAATCTTGATTGATGCATAACTATCCTTGATATAAGAATGAGGCACACCTCCTTTTGTCACCAATCGAGCAGAATAGCTACCATCACTATAGAAATACAGCTGAGTGAAAGTGCCATACAATCCATTCAGATTGAATTGTTGAAGCATAGCATTGGCTTTTGTTATCAAAGCTGTCAATCTTTCTTTTTCAGCCTGATTGACGGTCTCAACCTTTGCTCGCGCTTGATCGATGTTTTCCTGTGTGATTCCATCAGCTAATCTAGTACATGTCTGGTCTTTGAATAAGCTAAGCACTTCTTTTCTTGCAACAGAAGTACTCTGTTCCTCTTTTACATCCGTCGTAGAAGTTGTGGCATGGATAGGTTGATATGGGATGTTTCCCATAATAAGCGAACTTAAACATACCAGTGTAAAGACTTTGTTACCTTTCATAGACATCTCCTTTCAAATAGATCTTGTAATTCTTGATTCAAAAAACAAATGGGTAAGTGTACCATTAATTCCCAATTTATGTGCCTTTGTAGATGTACTCTTTTGTCTTTTAAATCACTATTCTAAAAACAGCACTTGGTATTTTGTCTTACCCCCATACTTCCGCTGAAAGATTTGCTTCTGTTTCTTTTCGGATATCGTTATTTGTTCATGGGATGATCCTTTGTTAAGCACTCTCATTTGACAAAATAGCAAATGTCCATTCTTACTGATACCCCCTCCTTTCATGAGAAAAATTTAAATCCAATATTTACCAATCGTAAAAAAATATATCATGAAAAATAATGGAATTGCAACTCTTTTGCTCGAATATTTTACCACTTTTGATGTTTCATAAATTACTTTACTACTAAGGCATATATTCTCAGTGTAAAGCATTTTCAGCCTCTTGCTTTTTTGATAATAACACTACCAATTTTAAATATTTTCTTCCTTTCACATAACACTGTTCATGAAAGATTGATTCCGACACTTTTAGAAATCTTTTTCTTCTTTCATTTACTATCTGCACGGCAATCATTTAGATACAATCTGCTTTTTTCTTCCTCATCATTAATACAAATGAATTTGATAAAATGGCGAACATCGATAGAAAAAATTAAAAAATACCGTCATTCTCTTGTGGAACAGTTGTATCAATTCATTCTACAATCTTTGATTTTCTAACTACAATAAAGCTTATTTTCCAGTTCTGCCAGCTCAATCATATCTTTCAGTATGGTTGTGGGGTTTTCTTTATCTAATTCCTGTAACATTTTTTCGTAGGTGCTACTTGCCTTTTAACCGATGCAATGCCTTTTGTAATGTATAAGTCTCTGATTTCGTTGTTTATTGTATCTGCTCTCTGTCTTCTCCTATAAACCATGCCCAATCCGCATTTATCTTTCATTGATTTTTCGATTTATCGTCCTCTCTGTCTAAAAAAGCGGATATAATGATTGAAAAAAGAAAAAGCGATGCGTTCAGCGTCTCGATAAGTCAGTAAATCAACAACCGCATAATAAGCAAGCTCATTCTTCATACGTATTAAAATTTGTTTTTAATTTCTGTATCTTCAACTGTGCCATTCTTGACATACAGCTCATAATACTTCTGATACACACATATATGGTTCACTACATAAAGTACCCAGATATAAGATTTCTACAGTGTTTTTAGGTATATCATCTCCACATTTTTCTGTACTGTCCTAATCTTTCTGCTTACGAAAATAAGAAATACATTCACCTGCCTTATTTTTTCCTTAATGTGGAATATCTAAAATACCTGCTCTGTCATTGATAGCCAAACAAAGCCTTTTCATTACACCACCAACCGACATACAATAGAGCATAAAGTCATACTATGTGCCAGCAAATTTGTGTTTCCAAGAATATATTTGAATCATATCCACATTATCCATAATTTTAAAAAAACTAGTGTGGAATAATTATCACATATCAGCGCACATATCTTCGAGCATAGATAAATAGAGAGCAGAATTCCTATTATAACGATATCGCGATGTTTGATCACTATTCTTGTTTAGGTAATCTTGTGATATTGATCTGTAAGTAAGTTTTCCTATTTCTGTAAACTTTTTAATCATATCGTCTCTCCTATTTGTATAATTATAGATAAACATCACCTTTTCTCCTTGATATTGTATATATCTACCCCAATCATCATTTCCTGCAATCCTACGATAATCTTGTTTAGCTAAATGGAATGAACGTTCGAGATCATTATTTGTTTTTGGTATCTCTGGATTATCATAATACGTGAATAATCCTTCCCAAAATCCCTTGCTGTATCATTTTAGATTTTCCATAAACCCTTTCATGCCATGCTTTTGACCCTTTTCTTGAAAGGCTTTTATCAATAGACTTTTAAGAGCCTCCTCGTGCGATTGACTGATGGAAAAGCTTGTTTTTTCTAGGCTTTTGACTATATCTCTTATGATTTCATACATCTCTTGCACCTTGTGATAGCTTCTTTTGTGATTTCTCCTATTGATCATTGTGGGAAACGTTTTAAGATATACTGAAAGTCTCTTTTTTTGCTCTACCATTCGCAATGAATGCTCAAACGATTTTTTTAACTCTTCCAGTCTCTCATAAATTTTCATCCCAGGTAGTTCTAGTGACGGTTTTCCATCTTCTAACAGAATAGATCTTATAGCCTCACAATATCCGTTTATGATTTCTTTTTCCTTCTCCTCTAATTGCTCATTCTGCTTAAAACTTACTTCGATTGCCTGCAAACCTCGCAGGTTTTTCTTGATTGTAGTTTTTAACTTTCTATCTGATGCTATCATTGGCTTTGAAATATCTTTTAAGTAATGAAACTGGCAGAACTGATAAGGAACATCCGAACGTAATTCTTTTAGAGCTTTCCGTATTGATCTTTGTCTATCTCTGACGAAACCAAGTATGGGAACATCTGTATTTACATATGGCTCTAAGGCTTCCTTCAACTCTTTCGAAGACCCATTTTTCATACTGATTGATGCAATCACTTTACCACACAAAACTTCTCTTAAAACATATAGTGGTTCATTCCCTTTCGCTGGTTGTATACCATCTAACGACAGTACGATACCACCATATCTTGCTTTGCAAGTCTGATAAGTCTCGTTTTGTCTTTCTGTGCTATCTGTTTTAAGAAGGTGCTTGTATTTCTCATACATTTCTCAACCTCACGGTCAGTTATCTGAACATGATACTGTTTCAATTCTTCCGCTATTTCCATTCTGGTTTTATGATTACAGAAACGTTGCTCTCCAATAAAGGCAAAAACATCCATACCATATCTTGTATACCATAAGCTTTGATGAAATGCTTCTTCTGATGAATATACGACATCATTTCCTTTACAGTTTTTATCTGGACATCCATAACCTAAATTTATAATCTGATATGTTCCGCTTAGTGTCATTACAATTTGTTTGATACACAATGACGATATACATATTGGACATCTTGTGATTTCTAGTTTATATACGAGTTTTTCCTCTGCTTCCACAGTATAGATGCTTTTCATAATTTATCATCTCCATTATTCTCATTATACACCCTTTGATGCCTATATTGATTATTTTGTGATAATTATTCCACACTAGAAAAAAAACATATAATCAGGTTTAAGTTGTAAGACATCAAGAATAACTGCTAGTGCGTCCGTAATTGGAAAGCGAACACGAAAGTAATCTACCAATAAGAACAATGGTTCTAGAGGATTGAAATGCTCAATCTGTTTTGTCATTGTTTCCTTTAATTCGTCTGTCAATGGCTGTTTTCCAATTCAATACGATCGTAATACTCACGACTAATACCACAGGCAACAGCAAATCGTAATTGTGATACACCGTATTCCTCACGCTTTTCTTTTAGTTGTTTTATATGCTGCATTAAAAAGTCCTATAAATAAAGTCCTATAAATATTGACGCCACTACAGATATCTTTATTTCTAAGTGCATTTTAATACAATTCAACTGACAAAACAGACTGCGTCCTATTTCATTATTTAAATACATAGGATGTTTTCTCCGATATTGGAACAGAGCTAAATATCCTTGTAGATAATGTGCTGCGACATTTAAAGGACTTATAGCTGTTTTTTTGTTCTTTAGGTGTCAAAAGACGGGATTTCATTAGGACGATTCAATTCTTTAGTAAGCAGGTTGTTTTTCTTCCTGCTTTTATTATTGTGCCGTGCATGGCATACATCTAGTGTATTGACATGATGATATTTAGTTGAATAGTCTTGGCTATTATTGCCGTTTTCTGGCACAATAAAAGAAACAAAGAAACGGTGGTGATTTTCTATGGCAAGATCAAAAATATACATTTTTAAGCTTAGTGATGATGAAAGGGCTACACTTCAAAAAAACATTTCGCAACAAAAAAAAACTGCAAAACCGTTTTAAAGCAGTGCCTGATACTGCATGAGTCGGATGAAGAGCATGAAACAGGGCTCACCCATCCCTTGGTTGCTCACAGCTATGCTGTTTGACCTGCTACCATAACAAATATCATTCAGTCTTATGTTAAGAATGGCATTACCGATATTGTCGTCTACAAAATCATCCCTAATTCCAGTGCTGCATTGCTCAAGGTGGATGGAAGCGCTGAAGCACTCATTATCCAGATGGTCTGCAGTCCTACCCCGGAGGGGCATTCACGCCGGACACTTCGGCCCCACAAAACACCTACTAATGCATCCCTCCCAAAGATAACGCAGAATTCGTAGCCCGCATGGAGGAGATTCTGGACATTTATAAAAAGCCATATGACCCTACTGTTCCGTTGGTATGTATGGATGAAAAGCCATACCCAGCTGCTTGGAGAATACAGGGGGCCGCTGCTTATGCGCCCAGGTGATACCCAGAAATTTGATTCAGAATATATCCGAAACGGTACATGCAGTATATTTGTATTCGTGTAACCTCTAGGAGGCGTGCGGCATGTAAGTGTCCAGGAACACCTTACTGCGGTTAACTGGGCAGAGGTGATCAAGTACTTGGTGGATGTCAGCTACCCTGGCCGTGATAAAATCATACTTGTCATGGACAATCAGAATACCCAAGCCCTTTCATCCCTGTACAAAGCATTTCCTGCTGCGGAAGACCACATGATTGCTAAAAAGCTGTAAATCCATTACACTTCCAAGCATGTGAGCTGGCTTTTTATTGCCGAAATAGAGCTTTATGTAATGACATGTCAGTGCCTATCCCGAATGATTAACAATATAGACCTGCTCCGGCAGAAACTAGAAGCATGGGAGAGTGACCGCAATGGACATATGTCCGCATCCGATGGCGATTCACTACCGATAATGCTAGGAAATTCAGTACATCATAGGGATATTGATATCGCTAAAAGTAATCGGTTCACTACACTAATGTGGAATAATTATCACAAATTGGCGCATAAATCCACAAGTTTGGATAAATAAAGAGCCGAATCCCTGTTGTAACGATAGCGTAGGTTTATCCTATAGATGTACTCACTTCATCTATAGGATAAACCTACGCTATCGTTACAGTATTTATGTAATAATATTTAAATCACACTAATTTACTAATTAAGCCAAAAAGCACAGCCCTTTTAATACAATTAATAGAGGAATGTAAAGTTTAGGAAAATTATCTCCATCTAGAAAATGGTTGTATTAAAAAAACAGGGTATCTACCTACCAATGCCAATCAGTTAAGGAAGTTGACAAAATAAAAAAATAGATTAGATGTCTGCACAAGATGAAATGTAGATGTCTAATCTTTTTATAAACATATTTAATCCATAAAACATAGTAAAAAAGGCATTATGAAAAAAAATATGAGAGCCACTATGCTATATATAAATCAATATGCTTTTTTATAGGATATTGCCGATGGTGTTGTTGTCCTTTTTCGACTATAGGATCAATCTTTTTTTACCCACACGACGTTGTTCATAATATTTTCCTCAATCACTTGCATTGCAGTATTATAGATATCTTCTTCCATCATTACCAATGATTTGATAAACATTTTTTCATGATACCCACTGCCTTGTTAAAATTTCGCTTGATTACGTATTCTCCATCTTCCTTTTGTTCAATCGCTGCTTTTTCATTAATTTCTATCATTTTAATGATATCAAGTTATACAACCATATATCTGCATAAATACCCTGATAGAAGAGATGAGTATCTCTTTGAATCCTCTGAATTCCTCCAATTTTATCCTGTTCTTCAAACGATTATAGGATGTTTCTATCGTCCAGCGCAGATGATACAATTCCTTTAAGTCATCTATGCTGTATTCATTCATTGGCAGGTTAGATATCAGATATTCCACAATGTCTTTTCCTATAATGATCTTAATGAACCAAAGCTGATATGTGGTATTCATCAGATGCTGGCGAAACCGAATATCCTCTCGATAGTGATTTGTCGTTTTTCTATCGAATGTTACTTCAAATAATCTGTCTTCACCATCCTGTACCTGATCCATATAAGCTTTTAAAAAAACAGAAGATACACGAAATAGAAAGTATTGTTTTTGTTGTAACAGTTGATCTATGAGTCGCATAGACGGATACCCGCAATCAAAGGTAAAGATTGCTTTTGCAACATAATTTTCACAATAAGTTTTGATATGCTGTGCTGCCAGTGCCATTTCACTTAATGTACATGAACCGAATTGCATATCTAAAAACGTATTGTTTAGACAGTCATGTAAGGTAGATAAAAGTCCACCTACAGGTTTTGATTGATTTTTTGTTGGATTTGCAGATGCAGAGAATCTTCCGAATGCAGCTGTATTTTCCTTTGTGTTGGGAAGAATGATTTTTGATCCATCGACAGCCAATACAAGATTTCCTTTCCATTTTTTAAACTATCTGCTTCATTATCGTAATAATTTGCAATGAACTCATTACTCATGACACATATAGCCTGTGGATTGAACTTCTTCCTGGCGAGATAGAAAGCAGTTTCTGTAACCGGTTTTTTTCCTAATCTTGATAATAGTCCATGATATCACTCCATTGAGAACCGCCTTTTCAATTCAGCATTTGATAAACAAGATCAATAACAGAGTTATGGCGATTTCTGGTGAAAGAATGGGGATTATCACCTCGGATAAGATCTAGATGAAAAACGGAAGCCTGCTGAATGTAATCATAAAAAGTACGAATGACATTAGCACACATAGGCGTCACAACCATTATAAACAAAAAAAATCAATCAAAGTGTAAAAATCTGAATAATGGTTGAATAAAACTATAAGAGAATGAATGTAAAAACATAGAGAAATCTGTTGTCTATAAATGAATACCATAAGTTGTGTCCTCCTCGCCCTTTTCACTTATAAACACAGCCGCGATAGCGGCTGCTTTTTGATTCATTTGTCAATAGCAAAAAAGAAGGTATCTAGAGAATTTTTAAAATTTCTCCTAGTTTTCTCTTTTCCTATTTGTCAACTTCCTTAACCTATTGGCATTGGATAGGTGTGACTAAGTTTTTTTTATTTTTAAGTCTTTTGTGTTGAATCACCTTAAATATTGTGTATAATATAGATGAAGATGATCTTCTCCACAATAGTGAAGATAGATTATTTATTGTCGGAGTGATCGCCCTAAACCGTGGTAAAGTTTAGAGGGCGATCACTTTTTTATTAGCTTCACAGTTTCTAATATAACTAGTATGATCAGAAAGCTGATATATAAGTCAATATTCAAAATGACCACCTCCGAACTATTCACTGAAAGGGTTCACAGTCGAAGTGGAATAATCTATCTTCGTACAAAATTATAGCATATATTTCACAGTTGAAATACATATAATGTAATGTTTATCTCAACTGTGACTTTTGTTACTCATATCTACTTATTTACTGAGCTGCGCTATCAATCGGTTACATAAGAATATCATCCAACGTTTCCATGCAGGTCGTACCTGCGGATGCAAGAATTCTTCACGTTTTTGACAAGCAATCGCATGTGCAGGATTTTTGTTGCTATCTATTTTCTGCAGTACGATCCTTTTATTCATCCGGTACACATAGCGAAACTGCGACCAGAGTTTTTGATGCATCCGGGCAGTAGGGCGGAGCTGCTTAGGGATCTCTTGAATCTTTGTCTTTCCTAATACGACACTGAATAGATGTGTATGTATGATAGAATCGATCTCTGTATATATGACGGCTTCTTTATAAAAATGTTTGGCTATATGATCCAATGCCATCTTGATCGCATAGGCTTCTCCTTTCTGAATATTCTTTTCATTCTTTGGTATTTAGTTTTGGTATGTATGCGGATATGATCATCGATATAGATCGCACTGACGAGGACACCATCCTTTAAGCTGGCATCACAGAATATCTTTACTGCATAAGAACCTTCCTGAAGCAGTTCATGCTTCGTTCTATAATACTTATCGACGGCGTTCATATAGTTCCTTCATCATGGCAGTTGCCCCATGAGTTTATATGTTTCCTCTACATGTAAAGGCATCTCGTATATATCGTTCAAAGGTTCTTTTGTGACATTTTCATATCCTGCCACCAACAGATTAAAATCGATCTTACCTTTAT
Organism: Clostridium sp. DFI.1.208; assembly: GCF_024463855.1. Lineage (NCBI taxonomy): Bacteria > Bacillati > Bacillota > Clostridia > Eubacteriales > Clostridiaceae > Clostridium > Clostridium sp. DFI.1.208. Next base: position 16,285 of record NZ_JANGCA010000048.1, read on the forward strand.
ATTCCTGTATCTTACGGATCAGGAGCTGTCGGTCATTCCTTACCTTACTGACAAATAAGACACGATGATCTATGACAGTCAGAGATAATGCGTTTGCGTATAACTCCTCATTGACCAAGCGGTTGTACGCTCTGATTTTTCTTTCCAGTCGCTCCTGCTTTGGATACGATCTTTCCAACTCTAAATACACCAATACCGCAGATGTCTTTGTCCTATCCTTGTGTTTGAATATCAAGACAGCATCCGGCCGGTTGGAAGCCTCTTCCAGATATGCTTCCTTTTCATTAAGTATTTCATCCACATACCAGTTCGATACACCTTGTTCGTATGCCTGTTGTAAGATGTCACAAACAGTGGCCACTTGCACTTGATGATACATGTAATAAGGACTGTAGTTTAAAAATGCTTTTGTATTGTCCTTTGTCTCATATCCCATATCTTCCATGTACTGGAGACCTCGTTTCCCTAAAGTAACGATCTTGTATCCGGTCCGGAAACTTGCTGTATGGTTCGCAGGTATGAATGTCCTCTCTATGATCAAGAAGTCGTGCAGAGCCAGTTGTAGGATACGTCTGTCGATCGTCTCTTTTTTTCTCCCCTCATACGCAAATAACTGTATATAGTCCATATCCACGAATCCGTGTCTAGCGATCCGGATCATCAGTTCAATATCGTCGTCCAATATTCTCGGTTTATTCTTATGTCCCATCACTAATTCCTCCTTTAGTTATCATAATAAATAGTTTATATTAAAGTAATAGTTACTATATCTATACAGTAGTATCAAGTAGTATATATAGTTATATCATGAGATAGATATATATGAGGATAAGGGGGGCAAGGTTCTGATTTAAGGCATAAAGCAGCGTTCCGTAAGGTTGTTATAGTTTATATTATTTTATAAGGTAAAATAAGGTAATTGTCCAGAATTTTGAAGTCTGAATTAGCCTTTAAATAAAGGATTTCATGGCGAAAAAGTGTGACATATATCGTACAGTATTCGGCACATATGTCGGCACAGCTCTAGGCACAGTAACCGGCACAGCAAATTCCATAGATCTTCGTCCTACTTCGACATGATGAACGGCAAGATGGCGAGGAGGAAGATGATCGCATAACAGACCGTGATGGCCGTCTGTATCCTGCCGTAATATCGATATCCACCATATCCCAAGATAGCACAGATGAATACGATCGTAAGTCCTCCGACTTGCTCATCCTGCAATGCTTTCCATGTATCCCGGAATACCTGCTGCACACTCAACAGCAGGTAGGAATCACTGATCCTTGTCATGAACTGAAAGAAGATGAACAACCCAAGAATCGATGAGATCAGGATCACCGGTCGGCGTTGTCCCTTTGGGAGGAGCTGCGATATCTTATACAATAGAAATCTTATCCGTCCCATTCTCCATCACCTTTCTTTCGTCTTTTTATTTTACGGAATACGATCTTTTCTGCCTCTTCTTTCGACAGGAAGTCACGACGCATCAAACTGCGTGCTTCGTTACGGTTCTTCTCTGTATTCATTTCCGCCTGCACATTCTCTCCTTCCTTGTGTGGTACTACTTTTCCGGCATTATACCGATATGGCGGATCCACTTCTACGAGTACCGTTTTGGCGATACGGTTGTCCTCTGTAGATACATATCCGATCCGGTCGGGAAGTCCCTGCAGACCATCGATATCCGGATGGCCGGGAAGGTTTGCGGACATACGCACGGCTCCATCACGCCCCTGTCGGAAGGTCACCTTCGTACCAGCATTCCCAAGGACGGCCTTCAGGAAGCCTTGCTGGAACTGTTCCAGATATTGCGTCATCGGGATCAGTGCCATACCGCCTTTCCTCAGCTCCGCCAACCAGCGCTCGTAGATATCGAACTGCACCTTGTGACATTCATCGATGAAGGTCAGATGTAGCCGTGAATTATCCGGACGCTTCAGACCGATCAGATAATATTTTAAAGAGATATATCCGACGATGATCCGTAGGTCATTGTCATTGAGACCTTTCAGATTGAATAAGATGATGTCACCTTTTTCGATCCACTCTGAAATCTTCCGCAACCCATCATACTTACTATGCATACCGAACATGAGCTTCTTCTTCGGCGTATTGATGAAAGGATCGGTACGGTTCAGGATCGGATCTACCTGTTGTTTATCGAAACGCCCTTTTAGGAAGGCACATGCATCATCCGCATATACATTATCCTTCAGTCGCTCATACAGTCGCTCACGCATCGTTTCATCCTGAAACATCTTTGGGATATCCATGATCGTATGCTCATCTTCATCCAGTAGGATCGTATTGATTGCACTGGTGATCATACGGTCTACCTGTACAGTGACTGCGGAACCGAACAACATCCGGAAATAGTCCAGGATCTCGGTAGAGGGGACATCCTTATTCAATAAGGAGATAGGAAAGATACAATCCTCATACCCAAAATCGATATAATGGATCTTTTCACGCAGCTTCATGATATCATGACCATCCGCCTGCAGCTTCAGCATCATATCGATGACCCCCAGCACACTGGTCTCTGCAGGATCGAAGAACGTGAAGCCCGGTATGTTCTTCTTCCCCTGTACGATAGATGTCAGGATATCGCGCATCATCTCCTCCGCAAAGCTCGATTTTCCGGAACCGGTCTGTCCGGAGATGACCATATGTTTCCGCAGCTGTAGCTGCTTCAGGAAGACCACACGATCCTGCATCGGATGATAGACATGTCCGCATTTGATCCCGGACGCAAATTCTTCCTCCTTCAATGTCCGCTGACCGATCTCAAGTTTGTGTATCCGTTTCAGTATCTCAAGATCCTTCTTATTGTAGAAGGTCGGGATCTGAAACAGGTTCATCAGTTCGTTTCCTGTCAGTTTGGAAAATTTATAGGTATCCCGATAGATCGCCCGAAGCTCCTTTTCTCCTGCTGTCAGATTGATGATCGTATTCGTGATCTCCAGGATCTGGTTTCTCTGGTATCTCGTCTTTCCGGATACCTTGATCATCACCTGCACATCGACATCCGTACTCACACCTCGTAACATGCTCTTCGTTGCACTGTAATTCTTTTCGACACTGAAATCGATCGTGATCCTCGTCTTGTTGCGCATCGTCCCCAGGATGAACAGGAAGATCTGATCATCCCGGAAGGTCGCAAGGCTCTTTTTCGTATCTTTCGCATGATCCAGCACATCATCCGTAAACAAGGTATGTACTGTCGTATACGGCGTGAGCGGTCTCACCGCTTCGAATACGTTCGCCTTATCCTGGAACATGTTCTGCAGGCTGTTCAGGACGAGCCCATTCTCTCTTTCATCACTCACCTGTAAGTAGAAAGAGATCATCCCATCCGTTTGATCCTTACCGTCGCAATCGATGATGAAACGATAATCCAGGATACAGTTTGGATCGAAGAGCTTCGATAGACGATCTCGCAACGATCGACGCCTTTTCGTTCCGGACAATGTCTTTAAAAACATCCGCATCGTATCTGCCTGGAACTGATGATCATATCTTGGTAATATCTGATATAACATTCCGCCTTCCTCCTAACACCTATATCTCTCCAAGAGGAGTAAGCATCCGTTCTCCATATCCCAGGATATCGTCCGGTGTGAGCCATTCCGGTTTCTTTTCGGGAGGAAAACTCTCATACAAGGCCTGCATGATCTCAATCTGCTCCCATTCATCATTGGCCCAAAGGTCCTTGGCATTTCGGTTGCCATATCCCAGATAATAGTTACAGTCCTCCACCATCCGGGAGAGGAGCTGATAGCGGAACGTCTCATCATGTTTCAATATTTCTTCTAGTACCATATCTTCACCTCATCTCAATAAAACTCGTTTCGATCGACCATGCCACGAAACGATATGATCGCATCTGCATCGCTTACGAAGTCGAAACTTTCTTCTACCGGTTCACCATCCGGAGATTTGATCCAATAGGTCAGCGTACCGAATGGATCCATGCCGGAGCGCAGGATGTATCCCTGATATTCATCCACGAGCTTACCGTCTGCCTCCATGATCATCTCCAATTCTTCCACATATATCTTTTCTGTAAAATGGCCATCACCAAGGATCCCCTCCACATACTTGCGCCACCTTTCTTCTACTTCCTTCATCATGATGTACCAATATTCCTGATATAGGACCTGATGTTGTTCCTCGTATCCCTCACTTTCCATAAGGGCATCACTTTCCAGGGCATCTTTCCAATATCCTTCGCTCTCTTCCATCTTTTCCTGTAGTTCATATAAGCGGTGGATGATGTCTGCTTTCCTTCCTATCATATCGGATCCTCCTCTTACTTTTCATAGAAGCCGTTTCCCAGGCTGCTCTCTTCTACCATCTTATAGATCCTCGCTTTCCCATCGATCCACTGTACACGCATCCGGACCAGATACCGGCTCGTATCGTTCCTGTCCGCATGCTGTGTCTGTGCAGTGTAGATGACATAAACTTCAAAGTCATCATCCGCTATCCTGTCGATAGCGCTGTCCATCGATGTGACCTGTGTTTCTGTCGTTTCTTCTTTTTTGATACGTTTGCTCTCTCTTCGCATGGCCGCAAGCTCATCCTTACTCAGATCCGGTACCAGTGACTGGTACAAGTCATCGCTGAGAAGTTCCTTGACCGGTTCGATACGATCCAGGAAGATATCACTGCTGCGGCCTTCGCTCTTCACTCTCACGAAGCGTTCTGCTGCGCTCTTACAGGCCTCTTCCACATCATTGGGAACATCCGACTGAGGAGATGGCTCCGTTGTTGGCTTTTTCTGTATCGTGGTACTGCTCTGCTGCGAGTTCACCTTCGTTTCTGATGGCTGATTCATCCATAGGAATGCTGCCGTCACAGCTATGAGGATACCCATAGACACGATCGTTTTCTTTTCCATATTTCACCTCTGTCCATTATTTGAATTTGATGTATTTTTCCGGATCCACACTGCCTTCTGTCGTTGCGATCACAGGGGTTGAGAAATGCATCTCCATATGTACATGGGATGCTGTCGAATTACCCGAATGTCCCTGGCTGCCGATCCGTTGTCCTTTCTTTATGCTCTGTCCTGTCTTGACGTCCACATCCTTCATATGGCAAAGTAGGATATAGAGTTCTTTTCCTTTATACTTCATTTTCAGTTGGATAAAGTTTCCGGCACCGGCATAAGCACCACCCGGGCACATATTTCCAAGGTATCCGCCATCTGCAGGACAGCTCGAGGATGCCTGATATACCTTCGCATCACCGGGAGCGTAGATCGATGCACCATAGGAGCCATCCAAATCGACACCATAATGGAAGTCACCGATCGATGGTCGATTCCCATACCCACTGGTGAGCGTATAGCCCTTCAATGGTGGGATCAATGTCCCATCCCCACTGATAAAATCCAAGGCGTCATAGTAGGACATCACCTTATCGGCATAAGGAGGATCTCCATAGACGCTCCATCCGGTCTTTCCCTTCATGATATCGGAAAATTCCTGAGCTGCTTCCAGTGTCCATCGTCCACCTTTTTCACGATCGATCCATTCGATGAATCCATTTCCGAAATTATATCCACCTAATGCCACCCGGATGCGACCTTCATCGGATGCATCCTTGACCTTCGCCCTTTTCAGGCAATCCTGCAGCTCTTTGATACCGCAGCGGATCGAGTAATGCGGATCCTTGATCCCATTGGGTATCTGCGGATATTTTTTGTTGAACGGCCCTTCCGATGCCTGCATAGGATCACTGCCTGTCCCACCGGATTCTACCTGCATCACTGCCAGGATCAGATCCACATAATCTTCCATGCCTTCCAGCTTGGCGATCTTGGACACATAGGGACGATAATATTCGACAGAGGAACTGAGATTGTTTTTGGGCGTCTCATTCCCATCTCTCACACCACCGCCAAGGAACATCAGAAACACCATCATGATAATGATAAGGGGAAGGAAAAGGAGAAGGAGCTTCTTAATCGCCTTCATTTAGGAGGTTCTCCTCTTCCTGCGGCAGTGTATCCTCTTCCGGTTTTGTTGAAGCCTCATGTTCTGCCGGCACATCCTGTTCGTTTATCGGTCCGCTCTCTTGTCCTCCTTCATCGACATCCATTCCTGCAGGCACACTGTTTGGATCATCCGGCTGCTGCGTAGCTTGTGTAGGTTCTGTGTTCATTTCTACATCTGGGCTGTCTTCTGTAGAAGCTGACGATGTTTCTTCCGTTGCCTCTTCAGAATCCGTATGTTTCGCAGCTTCTGTAGGAATAGGATCATCATCCGAGCGATCTTTCAGATCATCTTCTGTTTCAGGATCCACTGTTTCCGGAACTCCTCCCACATCTGAGATATCCGGGGCTCCTGCATCCTCGATAAGATCATCGTCATCGTCCATATCGATATCCAACATATCTTCTTCCGCTATATCCGCTTCATCGCTCAGGTCTTCCTCTTCCTGCGTTTCTGCGCTCATGTTCTGTATGTCAGCTGCATGTTCTTCATCGAATGGTTCACCATTATCTCCCGGATCCGTTTCCTGTGCCCCACCATCGATGTCTTCCTGTGTCTCAGAAGTCATTTCATCAGATCCTTCTGTTTCACTCTCTGCTTCTGTAGGCGCACCCTCACTATTTGTGGCAGGACCAGCCTGTCCAGCCAGTTCGCTGTCACCATCTGCAGGTGCTTCCTCATGATCCACAGAGTCCACATCATCCTGTATATCGTCCGCATACATATCGGGATCTTTTTCATCTCGCAAGGCGTTGTCATCATAGCTGCTATCATATGGATCATCATGATCACGAAGATCACCATCATCACTTTCTCCATAGCCACCTGTTCCACTGCCGTTTCCTTCACCGCCCCCATCAAACGCATCACTTTGTGAAGCAGAGCCTTTCAACTGTCGGTACGTCGACATCGGAGAGGTACCCAACAGCATTCCTTCTGCCACGATCTTTCCATCTTCCATCAGTTTCGACATGATCGTCGGTAGATTCTTGATCACGAATCTGAGCAGGACGATGAGGATCACATCGACTGCCAGCATGAGCAGGACACTGTAAGCGGATATCTTCGTGCATAATTCTACCAGGAAGAACAGTGCCATACTGAACAGGATATCCGCAAAGATCGTGACCATGCACCACATGAGCCTGTCTGTGAACCATTGGCGAGCTTTGCGTCCATGCTTGAGCAGCCACCAGATGAGTTGATATACACTCAATCCCAGAACGATATATTTTGAGGCCTTTACAGCCCCTAAGCCGATACAGATCGCTGCGATGACGATACTGATCGCACCACGATGTACTAACAAGACGAAGGAGAGTCCCAAGACCCGCATTGCGGAACCACCATCATGCGTGATCGCATGATTTCCGAACTTGTCATATTCATCCTCCGCATTGTCTTGTGATGGATCGTTCAGGAGGCGCTGTACTCGCTTTCCTACCTTTTCGATAGCATCCTTATCGTCCGAACCGGCGATCTTCGCAAGATCTGTCGTACCGAAATGTCGTACCATGAACGGCTGTTTCTGCAAGATATCGAAGATGTTCTGCTTGTTCATGATCTCCGGATCTTCCTTCTTTTCTCCGAATACGAACGTTTCCGTCAACATCTGTGACGTCACGTTCTCGAACCCATTCGCAATCTTGCGTCCATTCTGACCGATGAAGGTGATGAAGGTCATCGATAGGAAGGCGGTAAGCACGATCTGTACGATCTGTTGCCATCGTACGATCCTGGTAAAGTCTTTGATGAGCTTATACAGGATAGAGGACAATGCAGCTATCAGGAGCACTTTATTGATCCAGGAATTGGGATCGCTCCAATCGAAAATGACCTTGTCGATCATATCAAAGATCCCCTGTATGACGGTCCCCAAAAAGCTGGAGGATACCAAGTTATAGATCGTCAACACGAAGAAGGAGATCACGAACCCGATCATTTCCAGAAGCAGCGTGATCAAATTCATGAAACATGTGACGATGGAATCCCCATCAAGCAGGTTGAACCCTTTGGTCTTCGCTGTCATACTGGAATTATAGAGATTCTTGATATAATCCTGGTCCATTTCTTTTTTTCTCGTATCGTTATCTAAACTGATGATCGCATCCGAGAGAAAATCCGAAGTATTGGTATCTGCCTTTTCTTCATCGTTCTTCTGTGCTGTCGTCTCTCCCGGAGAATTACCGTTGCCGATCGCTCCATCCATAGATTCCGCATGGATACCTGTCGGGACCAGCAGCAGGAACAGCAAGCTCAGGATGGTGAGGCATCTACGCCATCTCATGACTTCGCCCCCTGTTCATCGATATCCTTGAAGGTGCGGAAGGCATCCGAGAACATCGGCAAGATCGCCATCTTCGTCAGGCATTTGCGGTTGTTGTAATCACAGTATAAGAAATTGTGCTGCTTTGCCTGGTCGACACCTTCCTCCTTCGTTCGATCCTGCAGGATAGCGGACAGCGTGGAATTGCCATCCAGATCGAAATGGCACAGGATACGCTGGATCTCGTCCTTGCTCTTCATATTGCCGATGAAGAACTGTCCGGTATTGTTGATGATGGAATCCGGAAGATCGCTCCAGTTCTGCAGGATGATCAGCATATCACACAGCTCCGATCTTGCGATCAGATTGTTGTTCACCAATACGGACATACCACCCGGGACTGTCGAATACAGTTTTGCCTCATCGAACAGCATCGTCTTCGCTTGTCCTTTGTACATACGCAAGAACATGTTCGTGATCTCATTGACCTTTCCCAGGATGAGGGAGAAGATCCGATGTTCCAGATTCCCGGAATCATAGTTATAGGTGAGCGAATCTTTGGAATACACCGGCATCTTCGCGAACGTGATCAGATTGAAGGGGCGATCGAGACGGAACACCTTCGAGATATCGGTATCATCGTCCCCGAAGAACAGGCGGGCCATCGGATCATTGTGCAGGGAATACAGGCTGCGTGCTAGTTTGGGATCCTTGTTCATCATGACATCGACCAACCTTCGCATCGTGATCCGTGTGATCTTTCCACTGTTGATTGCTTCGCTCAGCTCCATATATGCTTCATCGACCTGCATCAGATCGACCTCCTGCTGTGGATTGATGGCACGCACCAGGGCGATGATATCATTCTTGGCCGCTGCCAATGCATCTAAGGGAGAATCCGGATGTAATAGGAAGGCATCGAACATACCGTTTGGACAAGATGGATCTCCGATGATGAGGTGAGAGGTCAGATCACCGAAGCGATCCAACAGCTTCACGAGCTTGTGACGGTCACCTTTTGGATCGACCAATAGCAGCCGGTGCCCATAGAAGATCATGGAGAGGAGTGCAAAATAGTTGGCTATCTGTGATTTTCCGGAACCGGTCTCTCCGACAAAGGCCACCGTAGAGGACCCTGTCTGCGTCAATCCCTTGATCGGAGCCTCGATGTCGATCCGTACCGGCAGGTCTGCAGGTCTCGTATATGTGAGCACGACTCCTTTGTCTGCTTCTCCTATGTATAAGCCACCGAAAAAATTAAAATGCGCAAAGTACAAAACGTCTGTTAGATTCACATACCGGTAACAGCTATTCTTATATGGAAACAGGTGTTCCGCAAGCTGTTCCTGTTCCCCGATCGCATACGTCAACTGGATCCGTTTCCCTTCGAATCTCTTCTGCAGCTTGTCGCTGCGCTTCATCAGCATGTCCTGCGTATTGGCACGGATGCGCAGCATCATCTGCCAGCGGATCTTGGAATCTTCGATGGATGGATCCACATCTTCTCCGATCTTCGCAAGCTCGAAGGCTTTCTGTGCTTCCTTGTCCTTTCGTCCGCTGCTCTGCCAGTAACGGCGTGCATTCTTATGGATCTCCTCACGTTTTCCGGTCATATTGCTCTTGAAGGTCTGCGTATGCTCCAGATCGAACTTGATGATCGTGTCGACAGGGAAGGTATAGAGCTGGATCTCATTGACTGCCACATTCGCACGATACCCATCCTCCAATCGATCCTGGATGAGTTTATCTGCGATGAGCACTCGAGAATACAGCTCCCGGAATCCACCTTTGTTCTTCAGCGTCTGATAATGATATTCCAGCTCCGTTGCCTGCGGGATCGTGTAATAATCGGATATCGGTATCTCGATCGGGATCGCCAGATAATCATATAGATGCTGTATCTCTTTCTTGTCCGGTCGTTCCACACTCAGATCCATAGTCAATTTCTTGTATATCTGTTCATCGATGACCTCACTCAGATCGACCATCCGCTTTTCCAACGGATCGTTGTTCTTACTCAGCCAACCACTCAACCACTTTTTCTTCAATGGATCACGGTTGTCTGTAAAGCATATATGTATCCGATAGCGATACTTGATACCACTTGTCAGCTGAGCTTTGATATCCTTCATGAAGGAGCGATACAGCTTCTCTGTCTGTGGATCACCATTCGTCTCATATAACGTCTTATAATGCTTTAGGATACCCTGTTCATCGATGCGCTGTGGCAGGATATAGATCGCTCCCGGCATATTGACGGAAAGGATCTTACGATGCAGGTTATCGATCAGCGTCTGTAGCTGATGATCGGATGCATACAGGCTATTCATCGGACGGATCTCATAGTGATAACAGATACATTCCTTACAGTAGACGATGTTTCCTTCTCCATAGCTGTAATAAGGTTCAACGTACACACCGATGCACTCTCCCTTCTCTTTCCTTCGATAATCTATGTGTATGTCCTTGGGAATCATACAGGATGCGATAGTTCTTCACATCCCGATAGTAGAACGTGATCAGCTTGTTCTTGCGGCTCTCCCGGTCGATCTCTGTCAGGAACATCACAGCGCCGATCTCCAGTACCGCAGCGATCGCGATCGACAACAGGATCCCCAAGGATCCGAACAGATGATACGCAGGGATACCGATGGGGATCAGTGCAAACAACAGACCGCCCAGCATCACGAGTACCATCCCCCAGCCATTCAGTTCGATCCCGATATAGGGGATATACAGCTTCTGCTTGTGTGTCTCGACAGCCGTATAATTATAGGCGCTCTTCATGATGGCCCTCTAGATCTTGACGCCTACGAACCGCAATGCTTTCAGGACGAGGTCCCATATCCACTTGAGAGGTTTCGTCAGGAAGGAGATGATCGATGACGGCTCTATCTGCGCGATGATGGTGAATGCGATCAACACGATGAACCCGATGACGATCTCATCGATGACGGACTGCCATTTCCCACCGGTGCGGCGCAGAGATTCCTTTGCGCTGCGCAACAGGAACACCATGAGCGCCACGAATACGATGAGCAATACCAAATAATAAATGACCTTGAATCCTTCTAATTTTGTAAAATCCATACCTAATACTCCTCCTTTGAAATGATCTTGTTCGTTTTTCTATCGAACAGGAAACGCACGCTACGTTCCTGTTGGAATAGTTCCTTCGTTTCATAGCGGACGATCACATCTGCCTGTATCTCATCCTCATTCTGTATGGCGGATTGTAGACTGACGAATACCGGTTTCGTATCCGGATCCAATGGTTTCAGCGTTTCCGGATCCTGCATCAGGAGCCGTGCCTGTTCCAGATCAGCGGCATAGGTCGTAAAGAACAACTGGATCGTATTCGTGATCTCCTGCTTCTCCTGTTCCGTACAGTCCGTTCCCTTGATATCTTCTTTTTCTGTCTCCAGTCCTTTTTTCATATCTTCCTTCATAGCAGCTGGCGCAGTTGATATCATCGAGATCGGACGATCCACGATATAGTGACCATCTTTTTGAATAGAACGTATCGCGATATATGTTGTTTGTCGTTTCCTCTTGCCTTCGTCGTCTTTCAGATCGAGGGATACGCTGGCATAGGATGTGAGCCGGCCTTCCTCTGTATCGGATGGCTCCACCTGATATACTTCTACGGTTCCTACCTCGGCACTCTTGATCTTTTGATCATAGGATACGTTCCAGCTTCCTCCGGTCGTGAATTCCTGTAAGAACTGTTGACTTTCTTCATCCTTGGGATATTTATAATAGTTTTTTATATAATCCTCCAGGAAACTATAGTCGTTCACCGCTACTGCAGGCGTTATGTCCGGTCGTTCCTGAGCAAGGGAACGGAATCCTCCCAGCAGACCGATGCCTACGATCAGATACAGAACTGCTTTCTTCAATCGCACGATACGCCGTTGTCGCTTCATCAGCTTCTGTAGATGTGCTTCCAGTTCCTCCTCTGTATGTTCTACCTGTTTTCCCTCACTTCCTTCTGTGTGCTCTTCTATGTCTTGATCCAGGTGTTTATGTAGCCGTTTGAACAGCATCCTCCTCACTCCTGGTATATTTAAGTTACTCATATAATGAGTAATAAATTTAATATACCAGTTCTCCTTTCCACCTGAATTATTTGGTATCACTTCAGGTTGTGATAAAATGTGTAATTGTGAATGTGGATT
>NZ_JANGCA010000049.1:0-28694 GCF_024463855.1 Clostridium sp. DFI.1.208
AGTCATCAAAAAATTCAATATATCCTTCAAAATATACAAAAAAAGACAATTTCATTTCGAAAATTGCCTATATACAATAAAAAGCCTATGTCCTTACGAAAAGGTATAGGCTTTTGTCAACAATCTGCAAGAATGCTGCGGCATTCTTTTTTTCTACAAAACAGCGCTGTACGATTCTGTAGCTTGCCAGAAACACATATCCTTTCGTACAATGAACTGGTAGAGAGGAGAAATAAACATGAAGGAAAACCTGATCTATCCGCGCAGCGACGATCCGCATACCGTCTATATCAAAAATGTCATAACACGGCCGGAAATCACGGCAGGTGAATTTTCCATGTACAATGACCATGCGCAGGATCCCCGTGATTTTGAAAAGCATAACGTTTTATACCAGTATCCGGTTAACCGCGATCGACTGATCATCGGAAAATTCTGTTCCATCGCATGTGGTGCAAAATTTTTATTTAACAGTGCAAATCATGCACTGCAATCCCTGTCAACCTATCCCTTCCCCATATTTTTCGAGGAATGGCAGCAAATGCCGGAGAATGTCACATCTGCATGGGATAACAAGGGAGATATTGTGATCGGCAATGACGTATGGATCGGATACGAAGCAGTGATTCTGGCCGGTGTTACAATCGGTGACGGTGCCATTATCGGAACACGGGCTCTTGTCACAAAGGATGTTGCGCCCTATACCATCGTCGGCGGTATGCCTGCCAGAGAAATACGGCTGCGATTTTCCGAAGAAACCATAGCGGAGCTGCTTGCACTGAAATGGTGGGACTGGCCAATCGAGCTTATCCAAAGCAATATAGCGGCTCTGCAAAATGGTGATATCCGTCAATTAAAAAACGCAAGGAAGCATTCACATCCATATGAGGGCTTAAACTCCATATAAAGGCGAAAAAAACGCGGCATTCTATGCTCCGCGTTTTTTCTACTGCCATCCTATTCGTAGGTCACATGTACACGATCTCTCGCCTGTGAGGAGGATACGATCACAACATTTTCTCTGTAATCCATCGTATAGACCTTGCGATGCTTCAAGCCGTCCAGAAAGGTGTTCAGGAAATCCATGCCGTCATTGACGCCCCACTCATGATCATAGCGCTCTTCAATAACGATCGTATTCCCACTCGTTTTCACCCGTACATCCGTTGCATACTCAATACGAACCTCATCCTTCATGCTCTCATCATATTTCCACTCATAGCCTGTGTAGTAATCATCTTCAAACACAATATTCAAATCCTGATCCTTCACCCGGAAGGTCTGTGTCTTTACCGTATCAGAGCCGTAATAGGCGCTTCTTCCGTCCACAAATTCAAATTCCTTGATTTCAAATACCAGCATGGTTGTTCCGATCGCCATCATCGTAATTCCGACAATCAGGGATATCAGAAATTTTTTCATATGCTTACCCCCTTCTCCATAACACGCTGTACAACAGAGACAGGAAGCCTCCGGTCGCCACCAATGCACCGATGACGATAAAGTAGGCACCAAACAGGGTCAATCCTTCAAAGCTGAGCACAATCATAGCACCCAGGGCACAGCACAATGCCACGATGATACCGATAAAAGGAATCATCATCAGGCAGAAGAAGATTCGCATCAGAATTGTCGCAACACTTGTCACCCCACGCTCGACATGATCCCCCTCATAGGAACGGCGATATTCTCTTCTGCGCGGCTCCTCATACATGCTTTCATCCTCATACTCATCAAATGTATCATCCGTTTCTGCAGTCTGCGCAGCTCTTTCCTGATATCTTACATCATCACGCTCATCATACACCGTTTCCCGCCGCGTGTTGCGATCATTGGTAAAGGAATGCACGGTCTTTTTTGCCTGATCGAAATCAAAGCTTTCCTTAAAATCATCAAACACACTGGCGCCATCCCCGTTTTTTGAATGGCGGTAACGGTTCAGCCGCTTTGTGCACAGGTTGACCAGCACGACAACAAAGATTGCGACATAGGCAACACCGATAATAAATTTCCAAATAGCAGCCAGAAGACTTCCGATTCCAAAGCCAGCCACGGAATGCAGCAGACTGCTTCCCAAAGAGGAAATCATACGAAACGGAATATGCAGAACAGCCAGCAGAATCAGGATCACCAGAATTTCAAATACCAGGCGTACAACATCATCCATTTGCAGGGAGGTGAAGGAGCCCAGAAACCGCTGAAAGCCATTGAACAGATCATCCATAAAGCGGTTCAGCTTGGTATCAAAGGAACGGTTGACACGATCCGTATTGATTTTATAAGCATCCAGAATATCATCCACCAGCTCATCGATATTTCCAAAATCCTCGATTGCCTCTTCCTCCGTTTTCCCCTCCTTCATTTTCATTTCAATATGTGTGCGGTACTCATCAATGATATCTCGTCGTTCCCTTTCATTGATCACATCCAGCTTGCGATCCAGCAATCGCAGAAATTCATCTTTCGTCATCGATTTCACTCTCCTTTATAAATCTGCTGACCTGTTCATGGAATTCATTCCATTCCTGCAGCAGCTCCTTTGTCCTCGTTTTTCCATTCCCGGTTATGCGATAATATTTTCGCGGAGGTCCCTCCGTGGATTCACTGAGGTAGGTTTCAAAATAGTGCTCATTGGTCAGACGCTTCAGCAGCGGATAAATGGTTCCCTCATTCACATTGATAACCTTACTGACCTCGGACACCAGCTCATATCCGTACATATCTTTTTTATATACGCAAAGCAGCACAATCAGTTCCAGAACACCCTTCTTGAATTGTGTGTTCACCAGCATCACCTCCACTATTATAATACATCCAGTACTTTGCATTGTCAAGTACTAAAATAAAAGTAATACTGTGGATTGCAGAATAGAACAGATCATATACAAAAAAACTACAGGCTATCCGACAGATATACCTGTAGTCCCTTCGTATATGAATAAAACGATACTCTCCACCTTATTCAGGAATGCAGATCATACAACGCATTTAATCGCATCGAAGCAAGCTTCAAAAGCTCCTCTGCATCTGTTTTCTTTGCCACACAGCGGACAATAGCGCTTTTCGGTTCCACAAAGACCTTTTTCCCTTGTATTTTCTTTTTCCAGAATAGCTGCAGTATAAAGTCCTCGATTGCCTCCATTGCCTTTTCACTCCTCGTATCTTCGAAGATTGCTATGACGAATTCCTCTTCACTCAAACGTGCAGCGATACTTCCCAAAGGCAGATGCTCCTGAACACCCTGCTGTATGATTTGCAAATATGCCTGCATTTCCTCCATACTGCAGTTTTTGCGCAGCTTATAAAAATTATACATCTGAATATACAGTACAGATACTTCCTTGTCCCCCTGCATTTGTTTCGCACGCTTCATAAAATAGAAGAATCCCTCACGAGTCAGCAAGCCGCTGTCTGCATCAGTATAGGATTCCCTTATCAATTGCTTTTTCTGTACATGCACACGCAGTGCGAGGTATACAAGGGCGAGGATGAGTAAAGCAGCGAGTAAGCATATGCCGTTGATTGCAAGCTTCACGGAATAAGGCAGCCAACCATTCTCTGGCAGAATGCTGAGATTCCATGTCGCAGGTAAGCTAACCTCCAGCTTTACAGCCTCGGAGAAATCAACACTCAGATCAGACACCCTCATTACCGTCTTTTTTTCACCAAGCGCATTTACTCTCCACAGCTCATACTCATAGCCTCTTTTCTGGAGATATTCCAGATTCATGGCTTTTATAAGATACGCACTATCCACTGCCGCGATAATCTCTCCCTTGTACTGATTATTTTCATACAGCGGCTCAATAAAGAGAAATACCTCCTCCTTTGTCGAAGACAGCGTTTCCGGTCCTGCAATAACCCCGTCCTTTATCACCTTTGCAAGGGTATAGCTATAGGATACATCATGTAATTTCATGCCGATTGCCGATTTGTATTTCTCTCTCGGATAAATTGCCTGTAAGGTATCCTGCTCAAAGTAGGACAGAAAACGGATTTCGGCATGGTCCTTCAGAAGCTTCGCTGCCTTCTCTTCAAACAGTGTCAGATTTGCTTTCTCCTTTGTATCCAGTGTAAACATCAATTTGGATGCAAAATTCTCTGCATCCAATTGCTGTATCAGATGCTTGCCGAAAAGCTCAATGACGGTTTCCGCAGTCTGACGCCGTTTGCTGATCAATGCTGCCTTTATGCTTTTTCCGGTATACAGACTCAGCCCCAGTACAAGGATAACCAAGAAAAGTACGGGGAGTTTTCTTTTTAATGACATCCGCCTCATATCAGGACTCTCCCTTCAGAAAGAGGGAATACGCTTTTTTGCCATGCCGCTTCACATCATACAGGGCCTTATCCGCCTTTGCAATCAGCACATCCAAAGAATCTGTTTTGTTCCAGATACAGGCACCGATACTGCAATGCACGGCCACATCTGTCTGACTTACAGCGATTGAGAAATTCAGTTTTTCAACAAGCTCGGATAATACGGCATGAACCTCCTGTGCGGTATCTACATCGTTTAAAACAAGAATGAATTCGTCTCCGCCATAGCGCCCGACAATGCCCTCGTATTTCATTTCATATTCCCGTAGAATGGAACCGATTTTTCTTAAAGCACTATCACCTGCCTGATGCCCGTGTGTATCGTTCAGCGTTTTCAGGTCATCAAGATCAACAAAGCAAAGTGTCGTACAGCTCCCGTATTCTCCACTCTCCAGCAGCTTCTGCATCCTGCTTAGGAATACCGTTCGCGTTACGACGCCGGTCAATCCGTCCCGCAGTCCTGTACTGCTCATTTGCAGTAAATCATTATAATCCACTTGTTCGGGAATGCTGTTCTTATACAATTTCCGCTCCATCCTGTGGACGGCAGCTACCATGCTTTCCATATTCGCTTTTTGCTGCTGGCTGTATGCTCTCACCAGCAGATAAAGAGAGAGTGTGATTGCAGCAGTAATCGCAGCAATCAGCAGCAGATGGGGCAGCATAGATGAAAACAGGCGAAAGAAGTCGATTGTTATCAGAATATCCCAATTTGTATTTTTGACAGGACCGTATGCAGTATACATCAGATTTCCGTCTTTCCTACTATAGAAAGAGCCGGATTCACGCGCCAGCAGTTTAGTTTCCAGCGTATCCGTCGTCATGCTGTACATACGGACATCCTGCAGTTGATCCACATAGGAGGATCCATAGGATAACCCATTTGTCGATGACATGGTCTGTCCCTTAGAACCGATTAGAACAGCTTCGCTTTGATTTGCGGATGCCGCCTTTTTCAATAGCTCAACGGAATCATCAAAATATATCGAGCAAAACAAGCTTCCAGTCATAACACCGTCCTGAAGCAGCGGAACAGCAACCGTATAGTTCAGGGTAACGCCATCTGCACCGGCAATAAAGCTGTCAGTAACAATCGGCTGCTTTGTGGCATACAGCTTCTGCATATGCTCTCGAGCAGCCAGACTGGCCGGTTCCTCCCCCAATGTGTAAACCTGTACATCCTCATCAACGTAGCAGATAAACATATAGCCGAACTGTGTATTGATGCTGTCCAGCTTTTCCACCTTTTCCTCCCATTTTACAGAGGGATCATAAAATTCAGGAAGTGCCGCAAGTGCGTTTAAAAGTTTCAGGGATTCATCAATCCGCTGCGATATCTGCGCTGCTGCACTTTGCTGTGCCGCCTGCGCCGACTGCTTCATCGAACGAATCGTCAGCAGTGATCCCGCGCATATCACCAGAAGCAGATACAGCATCAAAAAAAGCAGAAAATAGGTACGAACCGGTGTAAACGAGAGGATTCGGCTTTCCTGCTTCTGCTGTACCTTTCTCTTGATTTTATGCATACATATTCACCTCATAGCCTTTATTTAATAAGTATAACATATCTGTCACACGATACGCCATGTTTCCATAAAACTTTACATATATATTTATTTATACCCAAAATGTGTATGCTTACATGCTGTGCACATATCGCACGAAGCAAAAAAAAGCTGCAGATTCAATGTCCTGCAGCTACTCATTCGTACTACCAAAGCCGCCGTTTCGCTGCTTTTGCACATCATCATCCTCACAGATTCCAAACGGAAGAAAGATTCCCTGTGCAAAGCCGTCTCCTGCGTGAAGCTGTACGATTTTCCCCTCGGTTGAAGCATTCATCATCTTAATGAAGATATGCCCTTCGTTGTCGCTTTCAAAATAATCGCTGTCAATAATTCCTACGGTGTTGTTAAACTGCAAACGATAGGTAAAGCCCAGTGAGCTGCGCGGAAACAGCTGCAGCACCCAGCCCTCTTGAATCTCCGCACGGATACCGGTTGGTATTTTTATCGTTTCCCTTGGTTTCAGGGAAACTGCCGCAGGTGCAAAAAAATCATAGCCGGCTGATCCCTTTGTCGCACGCACAGGCAGTCTTAACGTCTCGTATATTCTCTGAATTTCTGCCGCATCGGTCCCGGGAAATGCAGTGACCCAGTCCTTCTCAAACCGTTGCATGCTCACCTTATGAAATTTCGCTATTTTCTCCATATCGGATACCTCCTTACATTCCTATTTATTCTACCACAGAAACCATACAGTTTACCTGCTGTATATATAATATTTCAAGCAGACTCTATCCTGCTGGATAACAGCGCCATCGTGCTACCATAGCCTCCCAATGCCGTTTTTTTCTGCACGCAAAACAGGCACAGATTCTTTCATTTCGGTAATCTGTGCCTGCAGATAAGGATATCTGATCAGCATCTATTTCATACAGTATCATTCCATACAGCGTTGTATGCGCTCCTGACGATATTGAGAAGTAAACAATTCATAGTAATAGCCCTGCTTCGCCATCAGCTCCTCATGGGTACCCTGCTCAATAATCACACCATGCTGCAGCACAACGATAATATCTGCTGAAACAATCGTACTCAGACGGTGCGCAACCACAAAGCTTGTACGACCGTGCAGCAGCTGATCCATCGCATACTGGATCGCCTTTTCACTTTCTGTATCAATGGAGCTTGTCGCCTCGTCCAAAATCACGATGGCGGGATCACACAGCATGGCTCTTGCAAAGGAAATCAGCTGCTTCTGTCCGGTTGAAAGACGATCTCCGCCCTCACCGACTTCAGTGTCATAGCCCTTTTCCATACGGCTGATGAAATCATGTGCCTGAATCAGGCGGGCAACCTGCTCCACCTCTTTATCACTGGCATCACGACGGCCATAGCGAATATTATCCCGTATAGTCCCGCTGAACAGATTCGGCGTCTGCAATACATAGCCGATATGGGAATGCAGCCATCCCACACTGCGCTCTCTTAAATTCTTCCCATCCATAAGGATACGTCCCGAGCAGGGCTCATAGAAACGACAGAGCAGATTGACAATGGTGCTTTTCCCGGAACCGGTTTCTCCCACCAGCGCTACCGTCTGTCCTTTCGCTACGCGCAAACAGAAATCGCGCAGAACAGGCTCATTCTCATAATAATAGAAATTCACATGGTCAAAGACGACATCCCCCTGAAGTTGCTCATAAGCTTCGGTATGCTCCTCTAATAAGGTTCCATAGCGCTCGATGACATCCGGGTAATCCGTGATTTCGATTTCCTCCTCCAGCAAAGCAACCACACGCTCCGCACTTGCCTGCGCCATCTGTATTTCCGCAAGCACACGGGCAATCTGCTTCAGCGGATCAAAGAACAGCTGTGCATAGTTGATAAACATCGCCAGGGTTCCAAACTGAATGGTTTTCAAAAGCACCTGTTCCCCACCCACATACAGCAGCAGGGCGATAACGACAGCAGACAGCAGATATACGATTGGCTGAAAGATGGCATTGATACGCAAGGCACGCATGCTGTAGCGCTTCATAGCATCGGTTTTCGTTTGGAATTCATCGTAATTCTGCTGTTCGATTCCCAGCGTTTTCGTTGTCTTGGCACCGTTGATGCCTTCCACAAAGGAAGCGGTAATACGGGAATTGGCTTTTCTCGACTGCCGCTGTGCAGACAGGATGCGACGCTGAAAATACAGGGAGACAAACCAGAGTAGCGGAACAACCACCAGAACACACAATGCCATCTGCCAGTTGACAAGCAGCATGACCGCACTGATTCCCAGCATTACAAATATCCCCCATACCACATCGACAAAGGCCCATGCCAGCGTTTCAGCAAGACGTGCCGTATCCGAGGTGATTCTGGCCATCAGCCACCCGTTTGCCGTACGGTCAAAGTAGGAAAAGGTCTGCTCCTGCAGCTTGCGAAAGCACTTCTCTCGCAGATTTTTACCAAAATCACTCTCCACTCTTGCGGCAAGACGGAAAAACAGATATACCAGCAGACACTGTGCCAGTATCATTCCAACATACACAAGGATGAATACCGGCAGTGTATCTGCGCCTGTTCGATCATCGACATACGTATTCAGGGCGTAGCGGTTCAGCAGTGGCATGATGACATCGGTAACCGCCAGAATGGTATTAAAGAAGATGAGTGGAATCACACTTTTTTTATGCTCCCACAGCAGCTGGAAAACCTTATTCCAGGTACCGCGGTCAAAAACATCACTTTCAAACTCCTGTTCCTTCATGATGCGCTGTGCCATATGCCTCACCTCCTTCCTTCTGAATTTCATAAATGCGTCGATACAGGCCATCCTGCTTGATCAGCTCCTCGTGCGTTCCCTCCTGTACCAGTCGTCCATGCTCCAAAACCAGGATGCGATCGGCATTCTGTGCGGATGCTACACGATGGGTGATCATGAGCATCGTCATGGAATAGCGGATATCCTGCAGGGCTTCCTGTATCATCGCATCCGTTTTCATATCCAACGCTGACAGCGAATCATCAAACACCATGATCGGACTTTTAGCAAGCAGAGAACGTGCGATTGCCACACGCTGCTTCTGTCCCCCCGACAGCGTAACGCCCTTTTCTCCGACCATCGTTTCATAGCCCTGATCAAACTCCTCGATATCCTTGTGAATACAGGACATCCGGGCAGCCTCCAATACATCCTCCCGCATCGCATGATGATCGGACAGATGAATATTCTCATAAATCGTCTTGGAAAACAGAAACGGCTCCTGCAAAACGATCTGCACATGACGGCGCAGCCACGATTTGGCAATATCGCGCAGCTCCACACCGTTGATGGTAATACTGCCACGGTCATAGTCATAGATACCGCTCAACAGATGAACAAGACTGGATTTCCCGCTCCCCGTCGGTCCCATGATGGCGATACGCTCTCCCTCATGGATGGTAAAGGACACATCGTGCAGCGTATGCCGGCTTCCATCCTCATAGCGAAAGCTTACATGATCAAAGCGGATATTGCCACGGATATCCGGTCGCAGCCCGCTCTCCAGATCCTCTGCCTCCTCCTGCAGCACCTCCTCAATTCGCGTGATGGAAACGCTGACCTTACCAAGATCGGATAAAATTCTTCCAAGCTGGCGCAGCGGCCACACGATGGTACTCTCATACATCAAAAACACAAAGAACGTGCCGACACTCAGCTCTCCCTGCAGCGCCATGCCGATTCCGAAAATGATCATAAGCAGAATTTGCATCTGTCCCAGAAAATCCGTGCCGCTCCAAAACAGTGCCAGGGCATGCATCAAATCAAAATATTTCTTGCGATATGCATCATTCGCCGCTTCAAATTTATCAATTTCATGCTGTTCCTGATGAAATGCCTTTACGACACGCATAGCGTTCAGATTTTCCTGCAGCACGGTGGTCATGGAGCTTTCCGCCAGATCACATTCCAGAAATATCTTCTTCGCCTTGGAAAAAAACACATAGCTGGCAATCAGAATCAGCGGAATCAGTGCAATGGATACCAGCGTCAGCTTCACACTGCGGCTCAACAGAATCAGCGCTGCCAGTGTGACATTTAAAATCGCAAACAGCATCTCAGAAAACTGGTTGGCCAGAAAGCGCCGCACCGTTTCGATATCCGAGGTGCTCCGCTGAATCAAATCCCCGCTGTCCCTGCTTTTATGATAGGAAAACGGCAGCTTCTGTAAATGGTCATATAAATCATTGCGCACATTCAGCGCCAGCGTTTCCGCGACATTCCCGGCATGCATACTTCTGCGGTTGATGGCAAAGGCCACCATCAGATAGCTTGCCACTACCAGAAGGGAGCCAATCCACAAATGAGACTGTACCGCCTGCATACCGCCTGCCATATCCACCAGCTGCTGCAAAAAAGCATTTTCAAACGGTACTCCCTGAATGATATTGTCGATCATCCAGGAAATGATCAACGGTGCAGCCAACATAAACAAGGAATATATCGCCACATCCAGTAAAATCAGTACAAACTGATACCGGTACGGACGTACATATCTCCATACGAATCGTATTTTTTTCATAATCCCCTTCCTCTCTATATACAAAAAAATAGGCAATAAGCCTATTTCCCGTCATGCTTTCACAACCCCTGTGCCACAGGCACAGATATCCTGATTAGCCCAGCTTCTCAGCGTACTCGCTCAGCGCCTCCGCAATCTGATCCGGGCAGGATGTCGGCTTCGCTCCACAGCGAACCCCACGAAATGCATCCAGTACTTCACTTATTTTTTTATCTTTTATAATTCTGGAAATGCCCAGCAGATTGCCTGCACAGCCGCCAACGATGGTTACATTGCGAATGATATCGCCGTCCATCTCAAAACGCATTTCTCTTGAGCATACGCCCTTTGGTCTATATACAAATGTTTCCATAACAAGTTCCTCCTCAAATAATCGCAATCATTCTATGTGTATTCGTCTTAGAACCGCTTTTGCGACATGTGCCACAAACAGTCCGGTCGGGATGCCCAGCAAAATCAATACCGGCAGAATCGCCTGCATGAAGAATTGCTGATAAATCAGCGTTACTGCAAGTACCTGTCCAATGGCATGTGCGCTGCTTCCCGCTACACTGACACCATATATACTCATCGGTGTTTTTCTGGCAAGGATACAGGCAAGTGTCGACATAAGGACGCCGCACATGGAAAGCCAGAAGCCGGTGCCAAACAGCATACCTCTCAACAAAGAAGCCAGTACAACCCGCATGAGGTTGATAGAGAGCATTACCTTTGCATCAAACAGATAATACGCAATCAGACCAACAATATTGGCCAGACCCAGCTTGAATCCCGGCACCGGTACCGGCACGGGAATCATGGATTCGATCATATGAAAGAGAATACTGATAGCCGTCAGCATCGTTATCGTTGTCATCCTCTGTGTGCGGCTCATCACTGTATCACCGTATCCACATCATCATCACGCACGTCGCCAGTTTCAATCTGTACGACGATATTGTTGGGCAGACACACAATCGGGCGATTGGCATCCTCCACCCATCCCTGAATGGAACAGAGATGATAGGGACTGTTTTCCTTTTCCACGCGAACACGTTTATCCTTTACCTCCACCTGTACATCACCGAGCGTTCCCTTTACGGTATACACATCGTTGAGCGACAGGCTCTTTCTGAGTATTTCACGATCCTTATAGCTGACAACAACTTCCTTTTTCCGCCCAACATCCCGGTATGCGCTCCAAACAAGGGGAACATACAGCAGGCAGGCACAAGCTGCGACGATCATAATAAATAGTTTATCTGCTTTATTCATAGATCCTCCAACATTATTCTATTATACCCGAGAGAAAACGCTTTGCAAACCCTTTTCGTGAAAGAATGCAGAAGCTGATACGATTTGAGAGAAAAAAAGATACCTGCATCGGCGATTTTACTGCCCTGCAGATATCGTGTTACCTATTTTGCATTTTTCTCTGCATCCTGTATGGCTTTTATAAATCCGTCTACGCTGATGGTACAGCCGCTTCTGACATCATTGTTTTCTGCCTTGCCATCCTGATTGAGCTTGATTTTATCGATGCCATGCTTTTCGACATATTTTTCAAAAAAGGCGATCTGCTCATTCCATTCCTTTTTAATCGGACTGGCCTGCTTCATACCATATTCCTCACCAAGCTCTTTTTTGGTCTTATCCTTACCCTTGGCGGTTTCATCAATTTCAACCTCGGCAATCTTATCATTTTTTAATTTGACTCTGGCCGTCGTCTTTTCCCCGTTGTCATTTGTAAAGGTTCCCGTACCTTCCTTTTCTACGCTCTTTCCGCCGCAGCCGCAAAGCAGTACGGAAAGGCCCAGCATCATTACCTGCTTTTTCATGCATATCATCCTTTCGCTGCTGTTAGTATGCTATGCATTCCACGCCGTTATACTACTGCCATGCAATTTCACCATCATACAGCTGCTTCAGCTGTTCTCTGAGCCATGCATAGGTAAAGTCGGCACTGATGGTTCGCTGACCATGCTTTGCCGCCAGCTCTTCCGTATAGGAAGAAAACGGCAGCAGCTCAAAGCTGTCATAGGAGGCATCGAAGTGATTGACAATCGGTACCATTTTTTTATGTTTCACGGTCGTTTCTCCTGTTTTTGTATTCAATTCCACGTCACATTGCACGATTCCGCCGATTTCATACATATTGGTGAAGGTTTCACTGGCACGATCAACCCCCATAGCAGCTGAAACAAAATTACCCAGCGAATACATTACGAAGGTTTCCTTTCCCTGTGCATTCGTTAAGGTCTCCACCCTTTGCAGACAATGCGGATGGTTGCCGATGATGATATCCACGCCCTGCTCGTTGAGAAAGTCAGCAGCATCGCGCTGGGCAGCATCCAGCTCATAGGTGAATTCGGTTCCCCAGTGCATCGCCGCAATGACCACGTCCGCTTGCTCTTTCGCTTTCTGCACATCCTTTGCCAGCTGCTTTTTACAGCGGTCATCAAACACATGCTCCTCATTGAGAAAATGATTGACTGCAAAGCTGTGTTCCGCATCGATCCACTGATTGGTATCATAGGTATAGGCAAGAATCGCAAAGCGTATCCCGTTTCGCTCCACCACAAGGATATCATCCCGCTGCTCCTTATGTTCATAAGCACCGGTTGTTTGGATACCGACATCCTCCAAATTCCTCCGGGTATTCACGATACCCTGCATGCCACGGTCATAGCTGTGATTATTGGCAAAGGTCAAAACATCAAAGCCGATCTCCGGGAGCTGCTTAGCGATTTCCTCAGGTGCATTGAAGGTATAATCACTGCCTGTAATGCCCAATTCGTGACCACCCAGCACAACCTCCTGATTGCCGATAACAAGATCAGCATCCAGGTAAGGTGCGACCTTGTCGAAATAGTTTTTAAAATCATATCCCTTTCCCATCCAGTTGTATAAGGCGTCCTCAATCAGGATATCTCCGGTAAAGCTCAGTGATACACTGCGAACCGGATGTTCTTCTTTCGGCTTTGGCTGCGGCGCTTGTTCCTGTATTCTGCAGCCGCCAAGCAGCATAACAGCTGCACAGCACAGTATAAGTAGTTTTTTCATTCAGATATTCCCTTCCCTTTTATTTGTACATTATAATATAAAAGCAGGAGCCTGTTAAGAGAAACGGCATACAATCAGCAGGAAACGATTGTTTGATAACCGGTATTCTAATGGTAAGATGCATGTCATACAGGTATCGCTATGCTTATCTATCGGATCGATGAAGCTGAAAGCAGCCGCCATGCACGTACGCTCACAACAAAGCCTGACAATCTATCGTCACCTGTGAACATCTGGGTCGCTGTTTGCATGCTCGTATGACACCTTTGCTTATTTGCTGGTATCAGAATAGGATGAATCAGCAGCAGAGCATAAACGATTCGGATGTAAAAAAACGAAGATAACTGGTATCTCCGTCTTTTCACATACAATTTTTATTTTGCGTTGTCCTTAGCGTTCTTCGCCGCATCCATCAGACTTTTCACATTGATGGTGCAGCCAGCCAGAACATCGTCGTTCACAGGATATCCTGCTTCGTTCATTTCAACCTTGTCCAGACCGTTTTTCTCAATGTAATTCTCCAGGAATTCCACCTGCTCATCCCATTCTTTTTTTGCTTTCTTGCTAGCGGCCTTCATTCCATATTTGTCGCCAAGCTCTTTTTTGGATTTTCCCTCTTTTGTTTCGTCAAGATTGATGGCAACGACATCATCACCCTGTACCGTGATTTCAGCAGTCGCGTAGTCTCCATTCTTGTCTTTTGCGGATTCACCGTTTCCTTTTTTCTCAGGCTCGGAGTTACCGCCGCAGGCTGCTAGTAACACTGTCATTGCTAGTAGTACTGTGAGTTTTTTCATTGTAATATTCTCCTCCATGTGGCTGTATGATTACAGCGTTTCGCTTTGTCCCTCATCGTATGATATGATGCTGGCAATCCTATGGTAACAGAAATGATAAAGAATCGTCAACCGTTTTGCTCACGATTTCACAAGTTAATATTTTCCAATCCCCATCAAAAGTCAAGAATCGCATGGATCGCCTTGTTCCAGCCATGCAGACAGGCAGCTCTTTGCTGTGGATCCATCTGTGGTGTAAAGCGTCGTGATACCTGAAACTGGGAACGGATTTCTTCCTTGGATTTCCAGAAGCCCATGGCAAGCCCGGACAGATAGGCTGCCCCCAACGCGGTTGTTTCACTGATGGTGGAGCGTACAATGCATGTATCGGTGATGTCACTTTGAAATTGCAGCAGATAATCGTTACGGCTGGCACCGCCGTCCACCTGCATCTGTGCGATATCCAGACCACTGTCCTGCTTCATCGCCTGCAGCACATCATTGGTCTGATATGCCAGAGATTCCAGCGTAGCGCGTATGATATGCTCCTGTGTCGTTCCTCTGGTCAACCCAAACATACCGCCCTTCGCCTGCGGCTTCCAATACGGAGCTCCCAGACCGGTAAAGCTCGGTACAACGTACACGCCATCACTATCTGCAACCTGCAGAGCACGCTGTTCACTTTCTGTACTGCTGTGCAGAATCTTCAAGCCGTCCCGAAGCCATTGTATGGCAGCTCCAGCAACAAACACACTGCCCTCCAAAACATAATCCGTTTCCCCCTTGATTCTCCAGCCGACACAGCTGATCAATCCATGGGCAGAATGAATCGGACGCTCCTTTGTATTCATCAACAGGAAGCAGCCGGTACCGTATGTGTTTTTTACGTTTCCCGCATCGAAGCAGGTCTGCCCGAACAAGGCTGCCTGCTGATCACCGATCAAGGCTGCAATCGGAACCGGATGATCAAACACACCGGAGGTCACCCCGTATACCTCACTGGAATCACGTATTTCCGGCAGCATGCAGCGCGGAATATTCCATAGCCTGAGCAGCTCATCATCGTATTGCAGCGTTTTCAG
The DNA here is from genome assembly GCF_024463855.1 of Clostridium sp. DFI.1.208. Lineage (NCBI taxonomy): Bacteria > Bacillati > Bacillota > Clostridia > Eubacteriales > Clostridiaceae > Clostridium > Clostridium sp. DFI.1.208. The sequence continues at coordinate 15,279 of NZ_JANGCA010000049.1, forward strand.
ATTCATCAGCATTGTGCGGGATGCATTGGATACATCGCTGATATGCTTTGCCCCCTTTGTCAGCTTCCACAGCAGCCAGGTATCCATCGTGCCAAACAACAGCTCTCCTTTTTCCGCACGTGCCTGCGCGCCTTCGACATGATCCAGTATCCAGCGGATTTTACTTGCAGAGAAATACGGGTCCAGACGCAGACCGGTTTTCTCGCGAATCATCTCCTCCAGCCCTTCCTCCTTCAGCTTTTGGCAATAGGTGTCCGATTGCCGGGATTGCCAGACGATGGCAAAATAAATCGGCTGACCGCTTTCCTTATCCCAGACAACCGTCGTCTCCCTTTGATTGGTAATACCGATCGCAGCAATCTGTGTATCCTTTACACCGGTTTTTGCCAGCACCTCGAACATAACACCAATCGTACTTGCCCAAATATCATTTGCATTTTGCTCCACCCAGCCGGGATGCGGATAATAATTTTCCAGCTCCTTTTGTGCAACTCCCACAATATTGCTGGCTTTATCAAACAGAATGGCGCGGGTACTTGTCGTTCCCTGATCAATCGCCATAATATAGGATGTCATATAAGCTTCCTCCTTTGTCATTTTCCTAATTATAACACAAAATGATAGCGGTTTACATACATTCCCAGACTCCTTCCACTCTTTTTGAGATAACAGTATCAACATCATTTCCTAGTCAAAACCGATAAGACGACAGCTTCCTATACAAACAACCAGCTGCTTGTTTACTTGCAGGGCGTAAAGCAAAAGAAGAGCATTTATATGCTCTCCTGTCGAATCGTTTCCATCAGATTATCCTTCTTCATCGCATGCAGTGCCATCCGCATGCTCGCAAACAGCAAAGCCGCCAGCAGAAGGATGATAAACAGCAGTCCCTGCCATGGAATCGTGAAGGCAAAGGCGAAATTATGCTGCAGAATGGCGTATACTCCGTAAAGAATGAACAAAGAAAGCGGTATACCCAGCAGCATGGTTCTGCCCAGATATTGCAGAATTTCCGTACGGAGCATCGCATGAAAGGCACGCGGTGTGATTCCGATAGATTTCAGCATGGCGAATTCCCGTCTGCGCAACGCAATCCCCGTGGAAATCGTGTTATAAATATTGGCTGAGCTGACCAGAAGAATCAACACTACAAAGCCATACAGGAAGACATTCAGGAACAGGGACAGCTGGTTCTGCCGCTCCTTCAATGCCCGAATATTGCTCTTGAAGATCGTCCCGGACGGATGCTGGGACTGCAGCTGCGTCAGCTCGTTCTCCAGTGCATAGGGCTGAGAGGAGCGATACTGAAAGTTCATCGACAGCATGTCCTCTGTGATATGCAGCTGCTTTTTCAGCGCCTGCATGGACTGCTCATTCGTGATCAGATAGATGGTGTGCAGCTCATCGACATTCGCCGGCAGAAACCACGGATGCACCTCACTGACTGCCGCAATATTTACTGCTGTCTCATAGGTTGCATCCTCCCTGCCAACCTGCAGCGTCATTCCCTTCTGTGCATCCTTCAGTAACCGGTAATCGGTATAGGTATTCTCCTTTTTATAGGTCAGCTTATTTAACAGAATTGCTTGCACAGCTTCACCTGTAGCGTCTTCTATGGATGCATTGGCCTGCTTCGCATAGCGGGAAAAGCTCTCACCATCCAAAGCGATAACCTGTAGACTCAGACGCTGTCCATAATCCAAACGCTGCTGGAGCTGCTTACTGTAGGCTGCGTCTGAATGATCCTGCAGCGTTACGCTTTCCATATAAAGAAACGCATCACCATAGGAAAGCTGTGAAAGCTGTTTTCGTATTGTTTCCTTTTCCTGCTGTTTGTAGCCACTCATTCCTCCTGTTACATCGGCTGGAATTTCCCCCTGTGCCATCGAAAAGGCCTGCGCAATAAAGGTGGAGAAGCTATAGGCTGTCATAAAGAGAACCATACTGATAATCAGCGAAAACAGGGTTGCATAATAGCGGTGTCTGCTTCGCTTCATATTTTTTGCGCCAAGCTCTGCGGAAAAGCCAAAAAATCGGCGAATCCAGCGTGTTCCTCGCACATCCTTTGCCCGTATACTGACATCCTGATTCTGCCGCAGCGCATCGATTGGCGTGATACGGGATGCGCGTCGTGCAGGAAGCCAGGCACTGATCAGCAGGACGATGGAGGAAAACAGAACAGAAACCAGCACACTCTGCCACGTGATGACAAGCTGCAGCTTTACGGTAGCTTCAAACATTCCCTGAATCAGCGGCTGAATACAAAGGAAGGTGAGTCCGATACCTGCATATCCACCCAGCATACCGATTGGAATGGCAATACTTCCAATCACAAAGGCTTCAAAGAAAACGGAGGAGCGCTTCTGTTTTCGCGTGGCCCCTATGCTGGCCAGCATTCCCAAATAACGGCTGCGCTGGGAAAGTGAGATGGCAAAGGCATTGTAAATCAGCGATATAGAGCCGATCATAATGATGAGGGAGACAATTCCCGTAGCAAGCGTAATCGTTGTCATAAAGCCGTTGTCATCGTTGATACCGTAAAACATCAGCAGGGTGTTGTTGGGATTGATATGCACATCGCGCAAGCCGTAATCCTCTGCAAGCTGCTGCGCATCCTCATATATAGCCGCAGTGCGCTCCCTCATTGTAAAGGAAATCACATACCGGTTGTCCACATCTCCCTCATTTCCCTGAAACGGCAGATAAAAGGCATAATTCTGACTCCCGAAATGCACCCTTCCATCATCTATGATACCGGTGATTTGAAAGGTCCGCTCTCCAGTTTGATGAAAGCTTTTATCGGTTGCATCCGCCACATTCCATTGTGAGTACGTCCGCTTGCCATCCTCCTGTATCGTATAACCGATCGGCAGCGTGATACTCTCTCCGATTTCCCACGAGGTACCGCTTGTCTCCATAAAGCTTTCCGACAACAGAATTTCATTCTTATGCCGGGGGAGCTTTCCTTTTACCAGCTGCAAGGCATTCAGATGCAGGTGCTCCATATCATAGACCTGAAGCTGTATGTATTTTCGCTTTGTATCCTTTACGTCCTTGAGATATGCATAGGTGTCCTGATAGGAAATCAGACTTTCCTTTACACGGGCATCCTGTACCAGCTTCTCTGCCTGTTTGGCGGGAACATCATAAAATTCCATTTCAAACTCACCAAAATTGGCACGGGCATTGCGCAGCATCAGATCCTGAAAGGATTGCGCGATAACGGACACTGCAGATATCATGGCAACGGACAGGATAACGCCAAAGATGGTAACCATCGTTCTTCGCTTGCTGGCCTTCATACATTTCCATGTCACCTTCTGTATGATATTCATCGACGAATCACCTCATCACGTACAATGTGACCATCCTCAATTTTTAAAATACGATCCGCCTGCAAAGCGATGCTTTCATCATGTGTGATGATGATCAGTGTCTGGTGCAGCTCATCGTGCAGGCGTTTCAGCAATTCGATGATTTCTCTGCTGTTGGCACGATCCAGATTACCGGTCGGCTCATCCGCCAGTACGATTGCCGGGGATGCCATCAATGCACGGCCGATGGAAACGCGCTGCTGCTGACCACCGCTGAGCTGACTGGGCAGATGGTGTAATCGTTTCTTCAACCCCAGTGCCTGCACCAGCTTGTCCAGCTGCTGCTCATTGACTCTGCGATTATCCAGCAACAGGGGAAGTGTCATGTTTTCCTCCACATTCAGCACGGGAATCAGATTATAAAACTGATAGATAAGACCGATCTGTCTTCTGCGAAAAATCGCCAGTGCGGTTTCATCGAGCGCATACATATCCTTGTTACTCACATAAACCCTTCCGCTGCTTGGCTGATCCACACCGCCCAGCAGATGCAGCAGCGTGGATTTTCCGCTCCCGCTCGGCCCCACAATGGCGACGAATTCGCCCTGCTCCACACGGAAGGACACATCATCCAGTGCGCTCACCTGCGCCTCCCCCTGTCCATATCGTTTCGATAAATGCTCTACTCTTAAAATTTCCATAAGCTACCTCCTCCTCTTTAGCATATCGTACTTTTATGACTCCTTCGTGATGGTGCACTTACAAAATTGTCACATCCTTGTATATGCGAATGAGAAAGCAGGCTCCCTGCTCATTGGAAAGCGCCTCGACATCGCCATTTTGCTGCTGGAAAACTGCCTTGCTCATGGCAAGACCGATTCCCGCACTGTCCTTGAAGGCATGCCTGCCTCTGTAAAAGCGTTTGAATATATGCGGCAACTCGTCCGCAGGAATCCCCTCTCCGCCATCCTGAATGCGGATACAGGTATGCAGTGGATTGTCCTGTACCGAAATATGAAGAGCTCCCTGCTGCGGTGTATGCTCTACACAGTTTTTCAGTATATTCACCAATGCCTCCACGCTCCAGCGAACATCCACTATCACACACAGCGCTTTATCACAGACAAGCGTACAGGTTTGCTCCTTCAGCTCCATCAGAATCTGCAAAGGCTCCAGACTTTCCTGTAAAAGCTGATACACTGATATTTGCTGCGGATGAAACTGCAGCACCTGCGCATCGATCCGGGACAGCTTCAGCAGCGTGGAAACCAGCCACTCAATACGCTTGAGCTGCTGGCGTAAAGCATCCACGAACTGATCATGCTGCTCCTTGGAGAGATGCTCATCCTTCAGCAGCTCACTCATCACCATCATCGAGGTCAGCGGTGTTTTCAGCTGGTGGGAAATATCCGAAAGGGAATCAGCAAGAAACAGCTTATCCTTTTGCAGACTCTCCTTTTGCAGCTGCAACGTGCGCGTGATTTTGTAGAGATCACTATGCAGTATGCTAAGCTCCCCTTCCTTGTATTGCGGGATATCAAGAGCGCCGTCCCCCTGATAAACCTGCTGCAAATACATCGACAGCGTTTTCAGCTGTGTATACCGGTATTGGCTGAGTAGCAGATATATCCCCAGTAGCAGCCCCTGGGAAAACAGCGCGATAAGCATGGCGATCGAAGAAATCTGTAGCAGGAGACAGGCGGTGATGAGCATAACAGCAAGGCTGATCCAAACAGCAATACGCAGCTCCCGATTACGCAGCATGATGCAGCTCCAACCGGTATCCCATTCCCCGCACCGTCACAATGATTGTCGGATTTTGCGGATCGCGCTCCAGCTTTTCACGAAGACGTTTGATATAAACGGTCAAAGTATTGTCATTGACAAAATCACCGGCAACATCCCAAATCCCCTCCAGCAGCTGTGAACGGCTGAGCACCTGCTGCGGATGATTGACAAACACCATAAGCAGGCGGTATTCCAGCGCTGTCAGGAGCACCTCCTCCTGCTCCTTGTATACCTTTCCCTGTTTCGGATAAATGCTGAGATACTGGATCTGAACAATATCCTCCTCCTGCCGGTGATAGCGGCGCTGTACGCTTCGCATCCGACTGAGCAGCTCATTGATACGAAACGGCTTTGTAATGTAATCGTCACCACCCATATCCAGCCCCATCACGACATTTCCCTCATCATCCAGCGCAGTCAAAAACAGTACCGGCACATCCTGTCGGCTTTTTGCATATGTACAGATATCGTATCCACTGCCATCGGGAAGTCCGACATCCAGCAGAAGCAAATCAAATATCTGCTGATCCAGCTGCTGCAGTGCCGAATGCTTACGGTCGCACCACACTACCTCATAGCCTTCCTTTTTCAGTGTGTAAACAAGCCCCATCGCAATGGCCTGGTCATCCTCAACAAACAGCAATTTCATAAGCACCCGCAACCTTTCCTTTTCTGTATTATAAAAAATAAATACCGCCCTGTCTATGTCTGTGACAAAACTGTCACAATCAGGCAGGCTGTAAATATTTCCAATTCCATGTATTCGCAGAAAGCGATGCACATCAAGAAATCAGATGTCTGTCAAAGCAAAGGAATCAAGCGCATATGCAGCTAGATGCGCAGGGTAAGGCGATTGCTTAATACGCTATGACTTTTTGAAAATCGAGACTTCTTAAAAAACGGGATACGGCAATTCAACGGATGCAGTCATTTATCACATGCGCAAGCTTTTAAACAGCTTTGCCAGATAAGCAAGGCTGCTTTGTACGTTTTTATTCTTCGAATCAAGGTTCCTATCTAAAAAAACAGACAGCCGCCTGCTTTACGTAAACAATGATTTGTTTGATAAAGCCGAGTAAACTGCTATGCTTCCTGAACATGGCAAAGATCTTTTCCGACTTTTATCCATTCAAAGCCACACGTACAGAAGCAGTCCCCTCAATATCATAAGAAGCCTACTGCATTGTGTGTATTTCATGTAGGATACATTCATTGTAAATGCACTTCGGCTCTTGTACTACGTGAAAAGACACAGGATTCTATATGCAAGCATCCCTGCAGCGTTTCACCAACAGCATAAACGTTGATTCCCTGCATTCTGTTTATCCTAAACGAAAAACCACACCTGCCTCTTTCTTGCTTCAGGATATATATAAAATATTCATTGCGGTTAACATTTTCGTTTTTTCGTTGGGTTTCCTGCTAGAAGAATTGATGAAAAAAAGAGAATTCAATTTCCAATGAACAAATACAGTCATTTTGAATTCTCTTATATTCTAAACATCCAGAATCGAGTAAGCGCACTATGCTTTCCCTATCCGTTTTTCCTTTGCGCCTGATACCTTGCATACAGCAATGTATTTCTCAGCTGCGATACAGGTGCTTTCTGTTTCTGATTTCCAGCTTCCAGCGACAGCAGTCATTCAGATGCAGCAGCATATGACGGGTTGGCGGCATTAAAAGAATACCGGCAACATCCTTTTTCCCCCAGAATTCTAAAAGCCATAAGGAATCCGGATGCTCACAGACACCCCCGCATAAACGAATCCGTGCAAGATCATGCTGTGAAACATGACGTTTCATATCCTCAAATGTGAGCTCCTGTACAAGCTGTCTGCTCCTGCATCCGACTGCATTTCGATAAGCCAGCAGCTCCCGGATACAAACCGTTTTGCTAAACTCCATGATGTCATCATCTGTCAAGGCATTGCCTGTATCCTCCAGCTTGGTATGCAGTCGCTGCTTCCACTCCGCATTCCATACCTGCTCCTGCCTCGCCACCAGCATATTCATTGTCAAATCCTCGATACGTGCGATATGCCAGATTACCCAGGCGATCGTTTCCGCCTTACTCGTCGGCATGATTGCATATTCATACTCCTGTAAATCTTGCAGAAGAGCATCTACCTCATTACAGGGCATTTCGGAAATTGCGGATGAATGCAATGCCGCATGAATGGAAAGAAAAAGCTTCTTCGCTGCATCCAGCTCCTGTTCCTTTCGAATGATATGCTGCAGCCTTTTATGCTGTTCACTCAATCCTTCACCAAAATATTTCATCCGCTATACTCCCTTTCCACGTTTCAAGTCGCTGCTTCCTATGCAGCTTTCAGCTCACAGTAATGTATTCAGTATTCCCACTCACAGATTCCATTTAAAGAGAATGCCTTTTTTTCATTATATCATTCGCATGTCCGATTTTAAACCTTAAGCCAATGCGATATAGCTTTATTCGCATATGCATTGCAGCATAGTGACATGCGCATTCTGTGACAAGACAAGCAGTGAAAATAATTGTATACTGTTATCATAAACATAGATACGAAGGAGGGAATGTATGGATATACAGCAGGACAGCACGCACATCCCGCATATCGAGGATTTTAGCGCCCGCATCCATAACCAACTGTTTGAGAAATTCCTGCAGTCGATGAAGGCCGTCTATTCCTGTGAACCGCAAATGGAATTCAGCAAATGCGCATGGGAATACGGATGGAATATGAAATTCAAAAAAAGGGGCAAAACGCTTTGTACCCTGTATGCGCGGGAACAGTATTTCACGCTGTTGATCGTCGTCGGTAAAAAAGAAGCACCGTTTCTGGAAGCGCTGCTGCCGCATCTCGATGTTGCACTGCAGGAAATCATTCATGAAACAGCAGAAGGCAACGGACAGCGCTGGCTAATGATAGACGTAGAGGATGAAGGCGCCCTGTATCAGGACATCTGGAAGCTGATCGCCCTACGTGCAGGCTGCTATGATACTGCAAGGTCTGACTGAAAAAGAATGCTATACAAAAGGCATGGATTCCTTTTTAAAAGATTCCATGCTTTTTATCCTGTTTAGTGATTTAGGTTTTCTGTATCCTGCGCACAGGAAACTGGATTTCTGTGAGCCAGTCCTCCTCACTGTCCTTATTCCAGATACCATCAATATATGATTCTCTTTGATGACCGATAATCTCGTAGCCGCTGTCCTCGATGAAGGAAACGACAGCACGATATGCCAGCGGCAGTGTGCGGTACGATCCCTTATGCATGACGCAAGCAGCAAGCTCAACTGCCGGCAGCTCTCGAAATTTCAAATCACCGCGATCCTCTTTCATTTCGGTAACCGCCTCACAGATTTCCGCCTCCACATCCTGATCGCGATATTCGTCATCATAATACACGGTAAAGCAGTACTCCGGCTCCTTACATTCACAACCAGCCTTTTCCATTTCCAGCCCCATATCCGGCATTTTATAAAACAAATCCGCGTAGCTGTCGAGGTGTACCCGCATACTGGCAATCGTTACCGCTGGCAGTGATTTCAAAATCACACGGTAATCATCATCCAGATGTCCTCCAATCAGGTAGCCTTCCACGCGTGCCAGCTTTTCGCTTGCTTCCGCCATGATTTTCAGCAGCTCCTGTTTTCTTCTCCGTAATAGCTGTTCCTGCGATGCTCCGTTACACACCTGGCGTATTTCCTCCAGAGAAAATCCCATATCCCGAAGAGCCAGTATCTTATGCAGCGGCAGCAGCTGATCGGATGTATAGTAACGATATCCGCTATCCTCATCCACATAGGCAGGCTTCAGTAAACCGATTTCATCATAATGTCGCAGTGTTTTCACCGTAATGCGGTTCATTTGTGAAAATACACCAATCCGGTACAGCTTTTCCGATAGATCCTGATGACAGAAAAATTCTTTATTCATAATGGTGCCCCGCCTTTCTTAATCCCATTTAAATGATACTACAGAAATGATACAGCCGACAACTGCGAATACAATCAGAAGGGCGACAGATATCCATATCTCCTCACTCCATGTATTCAAGGAAACCGCCTTTAACAGCTTAATACCATGTGTTAGCGGCAGGACATTGCATACCTTTTGTACAGCATCCGGAAACAGCTCAAAGGGAATGGTCGCGCCCGATAAGAACAGCATGGGAAAATAGACGAAGGTTGTGACGACGTTCGCAATTTTCACCGTTTTGCATAAGCTGGCCAGAATCATGCCGATGCTGTACATGGACAGCATGACCAGCAGAAATGCACCTATGAAAAGGAATGGGTTTCCTTCCATCCGATATCCAAAGCCGAAGACTGCCAGCAGAGAAACCAGAGCTGCTGAGAAGAATGCCGTCAGCATGCCAATCACCACCTGAACAGACAGAATCATAAGCGGACGAATCGGTGTCGCAAAGAAATGCTTCAGAATTTTCTTATCACGGTAATCTGCAATCGTCAGCGGCAGCCCCATAAAAGCCGTCGCACAGATTCCCACCGTCAGCAGCGACGCAAATGCGCTCTGTAAAAAGGAATAATCTGCACCGCCTGCGGATTGTGAACCGGCAACGACTGCAATCAGAAGCAGCACGCCGATCGGCATACCGATTCCGAAAATGATGCCATCCGGACAGCGCAGACTCAGCTTCCCTTCCACCTTTAAAAATGTCAGAAATCGTTTCATATGTTCACTTCCTCCTCACTGTACCATAAATACGCTTCTTCCAGGTTTTCATAGGGACTGTTTTCTATAAGCTCTTCAACACTACCCTCACATAATTTTCTGCCCTGTTTCAGAATGAGAACCCGGTCACATAAATTCTCGGCCTCCTCCATATAGTGCGTCGTCAGAAAAATCGTCATTCCCTTTTGCTTCAATGTTTTCAGAATATGCCATACCTCGCGGCGGGCAGCTACATCCAGACCGGTCGTCAGCTCATCCAGAAAAATCACCTGCGGATTTGGAATCAGTGCTACGACAACGGAAAGCTTTTGCCGCTCACCTCCTGACAGCTGTTCTACCTTCTGATTGGTGAATGCTTCCAGCTGAAACTGCTTCAGGAGCATGTGATAGTCTGCAGGGTCATGATACAGAGCCGCGGTTTCCTCGCATACCTCACAAACGCGAATGTTGTTTGCGTGTGCCTCATGCTGCAGCTGAACTCCGACATGCTCAAACAACGTTTTTCTGTGTTTGGCTGCATCCTGTCCCAAAATACGGGCACTACCGCTGTCCGGCTTTGTAAGTCCCAGTATACAATCAATCGTTGTACTCTTGCCAGCACCGTTATGCCCCAGCAGGCCGAACACCTCTCCTGCGTCAACGGAGAAGCTGAGTTTGTCAACCACCGCTCTTCCGTTATATGTTTTCGTTAAATTTGAAACCTCAATACTTTTCATTGCCATTCCTCCTTCCATGTTCAGCTTACATGCTCCTGTAGGGGGAGAGTCAACAGATTTTTGACAGGAATTTTTTTCCTATGGAAAAAGCAGAAAAAACACATATAGCTGCAAAGGGCTCCTACATGTGATTCCACTTTTAGCTTATATGTGCTTCGTTCTATAATTGGTGTATGTCTGCTTTAGCAAGCTTCTGCTTCCTGCTGCAACTGCTGCTCCTCAAGCAGCTGCTCTGCAATTTGCATCGCATGAATCATTGGCTCATAGCGATTAAAATTGGCTGTTTCCTTTTCATATTTACTTTGTGCCTTACTGCATTTTCTGATGATAGAGCGAACCGGCTCTATGGCAGAGGCGAATTCCTGAAGGGGAATTATTTTTGCATTCTCATCCGCAGTACGCATTTGCAATGACAGCTTTTCTTCAATCAGCTGCTTTGCCACATGCATGGAAAACAACCGATTTTTCAATAAGGTATGCTGCGAGGTACCTGTTGCGAATTTTCCTTCCATGTTCTCACATTTTCTGATAATCGCCACGATTTCCTTATGCGCAGATTCCAGCTGCTCCTTCGTAATGTTTCTCATCTTCTCCTCCTGTGATTGCTTTTTTCTTTTGTTTCTGTAGGTTGCTGCTTTATTACGCACAGTGTACTTATTACGAAGCACGTTTTTGAATTATGATATTTGATGTTATCCATGAGATTGCAAACAAAAGCAAGGAAGAACATAACAGAATCTGAAGAAACATATCTGCATAATCCATCAGCTGAATACCAAACAGCATCAGCAGCTTGCTGGCAAGATATACAGCTCCAAAGGAAACAAAACCGCTCATCATCATGGATACCTCCATTTTCTCGCCCTTATTGTAATAGGTGGCAGGAATAAAGACAGCTGCAAAGCTCAATGCCAGTGCAATGCCCATTGAGAATCCCTGCCACATAGCAAACCGGGTTCCCAAAGTGGTAATTCCCATTGTAAATTGAATCACATAACCGTACACAACGGTTATCAGGAAACCGATGCCCGTAAACGTCAGATATGCGAAATAACGAGCTGCCACAACATTGCGGAAGGAAATGGGAAGAACCCGGTAATAGTCGTACCATTTGTTCTGTGCATCCATCTGAATGCATCCCATCACGCTCAATCCGAAAAAGGTGGGCAAGATCACAATTAGAATCGCTCCAAAGCCTTTCCAGGTAGAAAATCCGCCAATGATGAGGGCAGACAGTAGTAATGGCTTCCAGCTGGAGGCTAAATAATACAAATCCTTTCGTATCAAACCAATCATATCTGTTCTCCTTTCACATACAGCAGCATAATATCATCCAGTGTTGCGCGCTCAACAATACAGTTTGAATATTTATGTGCAGCTGCCTCGCGATTTTCGACAAGCACCACTGTTTCATAAGGCTGTTTGCGGTAGCGAATAATATCATCCGGATCTAGCTGTTTAAAATCTTCTTCCCGGCATTTCATGATGCCATATTGATAGATCAATTCATCCTTAAGAGCAGACAGTACAAGCTCTCCATTATGAAGAAATGTAATATAGTCAGCCACCTTTTCCAAATCGGTAGAGATATGGGAGGATATGAGGATAGAATGATGTTCATCCTGAACAAACTCCATGAATACATCCAGGATTTCATCCCGCATGACGGGATCCAGACCGCTTGTTGCCTCATCAAGTATGAGAAGCCGCGGCTTGTGGGATAATGCAATAGCAATCGCTGTTTTCATTTTCATACCACGACTGAATTCTTTAATACGCTTTTTATCGGGTAATGCAAACTGTCGTTTGTATCTTTGAAAGGTTTCACGATCCCAGCTTTTATAAACATCCTGTAAAATTTTTTCCGTCTGCTCAATACTGAAGCTGTCATAGAAATCACTGATATCGAAAACGATACCAATTTCTTCGCGCAGTGCCAGATTGTCTTTATCCATTTGCTGTCCAAGAACCGTAATCTCGCCGCTGTCCCGCTTTACCAAATCCATAATACAATTAATAAGAGTTGATTTGCCTGCGCCGTTTTCACCGATGACTCCCATAATGGTTCCTTCCGGCAGTGTAAAGCTAATATCCTTCAGCTGAAAATTCTCATATGCTTTTGATACATTTTTTAGCATAAGTGCATCCATAGTGATACTCCTTCCCTATCCTTCATCATAAAACATCGTAAGCAGCTCCGTTAATGTTACAAGCGATATACCATTTGACCGTCCGATTTCTGCGGCTTCCTGCAGCTTTGCCTCCGCCAGACGCAGCTGTTCCTCACGAATAAATTCTTTGTTCTGTGAGGATACAAAGGTACCACGACCCGCAGCACTTTCGATAAAGCCATCCCGCTGCAGGTCCTCATACGCTTTTTGTGTCGTAATAACGCTGATATGCAGATCCTTCGCCAATGCACGCATGGATGGAAGCGGATCGCCGCTTTTTAATTCTCCGCTCATTATGGCATGCTTAATCTGTGAGGTTATCTGTTCATAAATTGGTTTTGTGGTATGATTACTGATCAGTATTTGCACAAGGCCACCTCCATTGTACTTCGATGTACTTGTTGTACATATACATTATAATACACTTATCAGGATTGTCAATACAAGGGTTAGAATTACAAGCTCCTTATAGGACTGAATACTGGATATAACAGCTTACCTGATGAACATGGATAATATTTTCCCATGTTTATCATGAGGAAAGGGGCTATGTTTACCCGCTATGCACATCGGCTTACCTCACAATGATTTTGAGAAAAAATAAAAATGAGATTGCTCTCATTTCAGATTGTTGACAAAAGCCTATACCTTTTCGTAAGGACATAGGCTTTTTATTGTATATAGGCAATTTTCGAAATGAAATTGTCTTTTTTTGTATATTTTGAAGGATATATTGAATTTTTTGATG